>CACZPA010000271.1 GCA_902782895.1 uncultured Eubacteriales bacterium | reverse complement strand
GGTTTTCAGAACAAATCAGCGGGACATGAGAATAGGATGGTGTGTGTTTCTTCTGAAGCAGACACGGGACTTGTCTTGCTTGGACTCTTTTGTTCAGAGCAGTCATTTAGGATGTTTTCAAAATAAGGAGGAAAAAACATGAAGAAAGTAATTGCGGGTCTGTTGGCACTGGTCATGGTTCTTTCCATGGCAGCTTGTGCAGGATCCAAGCCGCTGGCTGACGAGAGCCATGACGCGTGGGTTGCACACGGTCAGTATCTGCTGGCAGACGGCACGGAGAACGGATGGAATGGCAAGGACACAGCTGTTTATGAGAAATCTGCTCTGACCGCTATCGCGCTGAGCGATGTGAAGTCGATCGATCAGAATCTCTATGACACGCTTTCCAAGAAAGAAGTCAAGTACCTGTACAAGGTTGACCTGATCTTCGGAACCAACGATGCCGGCTGGACAACCGACTGCCTCATCGATGGCAAGCTGTATCACGCAAACGGATCCTATGCGTTCAAGGTTGCGCAGTGCACCGCGGACGTTGACGGAGACAACAAGGTTTACGCTGAGGATCAGTGGATCTCCGATCCTAAGACCGCTTACGCAGAGTCTCTGACACCGGCTACCATGTTCATGCCCGTATGGCAGGAAGAAGCTGACGAGAACGGCTTCAGCTGGGCAAGCAATCCGGTTGTTATCGGCGGAGCCGGCACCTATACGCTGGTAATCGCGCAGTACAAGAATGCTTCCGCTCCCGGACAGCCCGGTTATGGAATCGGCCTGGTTCTGAAGGAAGCCAAGGAAGGTATTCCTTACGAGGAAGTTCTGGAGTTTGTTCCCGCAGATCATACCTACGGCATCATCGGCAGCTTTGCCGGATCCGACTGGAATGCTGACGTAGCGATGGAAGCTGCAGGCGAGAATGCCTGGGCAGGCGAAGTTACCCTGAAGGCCGGAGACGAGTTCAAGGTCCGTGCTGACGGTGACTGGACCTACAGCTGGGGCGACGGAGCCGACAATCTCAAGTGCGAGAAGGACGGCACCTACACCGTAACGATCACGTTTGACGGTGGCAACGCAACGGTTGAAGCTGTCGCAAAATAATTCCGTGAATGCGGGCTGACGTTTTGTCCCTCGGACAGGACGTCAGCCTGTCTTTTCGTTAACGGCGGCGGGCCCGGATCCGCTGTCACATCCATATTGCTGCGAGGTTCCCATGAAAAGAGCGATCTGTATACTGCTGGCGCTGCTGATCAGCTTAACGGCTGTCGGCTGCGTCCGGATGCCGGAGTTTGAAGATTTTGAAGATCATTATGTTGACAGCCTGCCGGATAAAGCCGAAGACGGGCTGACTTTGCATGCGTTCAACTGGACGTATCACGACATTCTGATCAATCTGGAGAATATCGCGAACGCCGGTTTCAAGAACGTTCTGACCATGCCCGTGCAGCAGCCCAAGAGCGGCGGATCAGCCTGGTGGGCTTTCTATCAACCGCTCAGCTTCAGCATCGGAGACAATTCCGCGCTCGGCAGTCCCGAAGAGCTTGCCGAACTCTGCAGCGAGGCGGATAAATACGGGATCTGCATTCTCGCGGATATCGTTGTGAACCATATGGCGACGACGGACGATGAAGGTAAAGAAGAGGACGGCACGCCGACGGTTTCACCGGCGGTGGCAGAGTATGAACCGGAATTGTACAACAACCGGAACGAAGACGTGGATGGCATCGGTCTGACGTTCCATCACAACAAAAACGCGGCCGGCTCCGGCGCGGAGACCCAGTACTATGCTTATGGGAATCTGCCGGATCTGAATACGGCCAATCCTTATGTGCAGGAGCGGGTACTCGCCCTGCTGAAAGAATGTATCGACGCGGGTGTGGACGGCTTCCGCTTTGACGCGGCCAAGCACGTGGAGACCGCAAGCGATCCTGATTATCCCAGCGATTTCTGGGAGAATACGCTGGAGAAAGCAAAAGAGTATTACCGGGACAAAACCGGTAAGGAATTATATGTATACGGCGAAATCCTGAATTCGCCCAGCGGCAGAAGTCTGGATGCTTATCTGCAGTATATGCGGATTACCGACGACGGCTTTACCGCGCAGCTCAAGAATGTTTTCGCCACCAAGAAAGCGTCCGGAATCCTGGACGCGCAGCTCAAAACCGGCGACGCTTCGCAGCTGATCGCCTGGGTGGAGAGCCATGATGAATATGTGACCACCAATACCCATTATTCTGATGTGCGGGTGGCCAAGTACTGGTCGATCATCGCCGCGAAGAAAGGCCTTGGCGGCCTGTATCTGGCGAGACCGACAGAGGAGCTGACAGTGGGCACGATCGGTTCCTATGCGTTTGAAAGTGAATATGTCGCGGTCAGCAACCGCTTCCATAACCGTTTCTATGATGCGGATTCCTATGAATCCGTCGACGGTACCTATTATGTAAATGAGAGAATCAAACCCGACGACCAGGGCGCGCTGATTCTGAATGTGGGCGACGTGGACCCGGAGAAGACCGTAAAGGTCGCCGTTCCGCATCTTGAGGACGGCAACTACTACGATGCGCTGACCGGCAGCAAGGTCGTAGTTTCGAATCATGCCGCGCATGTACAGTTTGAGGCGAACGGTATGGCCGTGATCACACGCTCCAAAGACGTCCATCCGGAGCTGACGATCTCCGAGCGCGACTGCTCGTTCGTCGGCGATAAAACCGTCAGTCTCAAGACACGCAACTGTGACGAGGCATACTATTACTTCAACGGAGACGCGTCCGGCAGGCAGACGATTGACGGAACAGCGGACATCGCGCTTGCGGATCATGCCGCGAACGGTGTCGTGGACCTGACAGTCTATCTGCGCAAAGGCGTGAATGTTTTTGAACAGACCTTCACCTACCGGCAGCTGGAACTTCTGTCTGGCGGTTTCAATGTGCTCGGACTCGATCAGAAATATCTGAATGATCAGTATGAATTGTATATCTGGAGCTGGAATCCCGGCAGATGGAGCAAGGATTACGAGATCCGCGACGGCGTTGTCATTGTGAACACCGAAGGAATGACCGGTTTTCTGATCGCGGTATTTGAGAAAGGTTATCAGGTCAAGGATCCGAACAGCTGGGATTCCGCGGTGATCAAGCAGAGCAGCGATATCAAGGGCGATCTGCTGAAACAGGGCTTTATCGACCTGTCCGGCTTTTAATCGGGAAAGAGGATGCGTATGAAAGTTAAAAGATGGCTGTCCTTAGGGATAGCGTTCATTCTGGCCGTAACAGTGCTCCTGTCCGGCTGCAAGAGCGATGGACCGGACGATCAGCCGATCAAGCTGGTCCCGGCAGGCGATGTCATTGATCAGTATACCAGGGATACGGTGGATCATTCGTCCATGCCGGACGCGCCGACACGTATCGTGCGGCTGCATTACCGCAGGAACGACGATACCGCTAACGACCGCAGCTGCTATGTTGCCTGGAATGTCTGGGCATGGGATATGACAAACGGCGGCAACGGCGACGCGTATCCGTTTACCGGATATGACGATTACGGCGTATACGCGGATCTTTCACTGGATGTGATCGGCGGCGGACAGACGGTTACAAAGCTTGGCTTTATCGTACGGACCGACAACTGGTCCAAGGATCCGGACGGTGACCGATCTATCGATATTCTGCCCGAGACACCGGACGGCATCCAGAACGCTTATGTACGCACCACAGAGTCGACGGTTTTTGATACGGAAGAGAATGCCTGCAAGTCCATCGTAAGCTATGCGATGCTGCGGGATTCGCAGACGCTGAGCGTTTACTTTAAACCGCTGGCGGCGGATTTCAAGCCGTACGCGGGCCGCTTTGCAGTCTCTGTCAACGGAGAAGCATACAAGAATTTCAAAATGGGCGAGTATGACGCTTCGCTCAAGATGGTCAATCTGGTCCTTTCGGATCCGGTCGATATCTGCGACATCGTAACGGTAAGCTACCGATTTGATGACAACTGGATCCACGAGGTCGGTCTGATGATGACGAATTACTTTGATACTGCGGAATTTAACGAAAAATACGCCTACAGCGGCGATGATCTTGGCGTAACCTTTAAGACAGACGAGAAGCTGTCCGCTTCCGTCACCACGAATTTCAAGGTCTGGGCGCCGACGAGCACCGGGATGCTGCTGAATATCTATAATACAGGCGATTATGAGCAGGAGACAAAGCCTGCCGCCGTATATGAGATGGAGAAAGGCGAGAAGGGTGTCTGGTCCTACAGTATCCAGGAGGACCTTGACGGAAAATACTATACCTATACGGTAACCAATTCGAAGGGCACGAACGAAGTCGTGGATCCGTACGCGCGAAGCGCGGGTGTGAACGGACGGCGCGGTATGGTCGTTAATCTGGACAGGCTGAATCAGACGATTCCCGGCTGGACGGAAGACGAGAGGCCTTTCGCGGGCAATAATGTCGACGCGGTGATCTACGAAGCGCATGTACGCGATATGACGATCAGCGAGACCAGCGGTCTGCCGGAGGAGATCCGGGGACGGTTCCCGGGCCTTGCGCAGGGCGGCACTTATACAATGAACGGTGTGACGGTCACGACGAGCCTGGATCATCTGCGGGAACTCGGCATCACCCATGTACAGCTGCAGCCGGTCTACGATTATTCTTCCGTGGATGAAAGCACCTCGGACGGTACGATGTCCAGAGAAAACTACAACTGGGGCTATGATCCGCTGAACTACAATGTCCTGGAGGGCAGCTATTCCACGGATCCGTACGACGGGAGCATCCGAATCAGGGAGTTCAAAGAGATGGTGATGGCGCTGCACAAGGCGGGAATCTCCATCAACATGGACGTGGTGTACAACCACACGTCGAGCTCCGAAAACTCCAATTTCAACCTGCTGGTTCCGTACTATTACTATCGTACCAAAGCCAACGGCAGCTTCTATAACGGCTCCGGCTGCGGCAACGAGATGGCGTCGGAACGCTACATGGTCAACAAATTCATCCGGGAGTCCTGTCTGTTCTGGGTGAATGAGTACCATATTTCCGGATTCCGCTTTGATCTGATGGGACTGATCGACAATCAGACCATGATCGATGTTTATAAGGACTGTCAGGCGGTCTATCCGCAGATTATGGTCTACGGTGAGCCCTGGGCCGGCGGCACCACGAAGCTGAAAAGCGGTACGAGCGCGTCCGCACTTGCGGAGCAGATGACGGTACAGGAGTCTCTGGCGCAGGATTATTTCAGCGGCGATCAAGTGCTTGTCGGAGCGTTTAACGACGTGATCCGCAACGCGGTCCGCGGCGAGAACAATCCCGGAAAAGGCTATGTACAGGGCGGTTCTTCGAACGCCTCGATCATCGCCATGTGCACGGCGGGGCTTTTCTCGCGGGAGACAGTCAAGACGCAGAGCATCAATCCCAATCAGGTGCTTAACTATGTCTCCTGTCATGATAACTATACGCTGTACGATCAGCTGGCGCAGACCATGAAGGACGGGCGTCTGCAGGATGCCTATACACAGGCGGATGCGATCGTTTTCCTGTCGCAGGGGATTCCTTTCATCCAGGAAGGCGAGGAATTCATGCGCAGCAAGTGGAACGACGCGTCTGGCAAATACTCCGGTAATTCCTATAATGAAGGCGATTACGTCAACGTGATGGATTATTCGCTGAAGGCTGTTCACAAGGATGTCTTTGACAAGACCTGCGAACTGATTGCGTTCCGCAGGAATACGCCCGAGTTCCGGCTTGCAGACCGTGCGGAGATCAACGGGAAGCTTTCCGAGGTGGTCTTTGAGAACGGCAATATCCGCTACAGCGTCGGCGACTATACGGTCATTCACTCTGTTACGGGATTTACCGCGGAGCTGGACGGGACGTACCGGATCGTCTATTCCAACGTACGGGAGGGATCGGTCGGAGCGAACGGCAGCTATACCTATGGCGCGGATGTTTCCGGCAGCTTTGCGGTGCACGGCAATGAGTCCGTGGTCTTAAAGAAGGTGAAATAAAGTGCTTCGACACGGTTCAATCAGTACGGAAGTCGAGAGCAAGCCGTTTTACTTCACATTGGCTGCGCTGATCTGCTGCCTGGCCGCCGCTGTTCTGATCTTCTGCCTTGGCGGCGGAGGCGCGCTTGCCATCGCGGCGGGTGTGATGCTCAGCGTGGTAGCACTTGCCGCGGCCGCGACGCTTTTTGCCATGGTTACCGATTACGCATGCATCGATAATGGCATGCTCACGATGCGCTATCTGTTCCGCAGGAAGCAGGTCCCGCTGACAGAGATCGGCAAAATCACCTGCAAGGACAATGTGTATTCCGTTTTCGGCAAGAAAGACGAACTGCTCGGGACGATTAACGGACTGCTTTCCGGGATCGATGAGATCCTGTATGAACTCGATAAAAACGGCGTACGGTTTGAATAAAGCCGCGCTGTTCTTATAAAACTATTCAGAACGACAAAATGGAGGGAGAATATGGCAAATCTGAAGCTTTCCCATATCTACAAGGTCTATGAGAATGGGCATAAAGCCGTGAATGATTTTTCCATCGACATCGCTGACCGCGAATTCATCGTGTTTGTCGGGCCGTCCGGCTGCGGCAAGTCTACGACGCTGCGGATGATCGCGGGTCTGGAGACAATCACCGCGGGCGACCTGTTCATCGGCGATACCCTGGTCAACGATATGGAACCCAAGGACCGTGATATTGCCATGGTGTTCCAAAGCTATGCTCTGTATCCGCATATGACCGTTTACGAGAACATGGCGTTCGGCTTAAGAAACCGCAAAATGCCGGAAGCGGAGATCAAGGAGCGTGTGCTGAAAGCCGCCAAGATCCTGGACATCGAGGAGTACCTCGACCGCAAGCCCAAGGCGATGAGCGGCGGCCAGAGACAGCGTGTCGCGCTGGGACGCGCGCTGGTACGGGATCCCAAGGTTTTCCTGCTGGATGAGCCGCTGTCCAACCTGGACGCGAAGCTCCGCGCCACGATGCGTACCGAGATCACGGCGCTGCATAAGAGTCTGCAGACGACATTTATCTATGTTACCCACGACCAGGTCGAGGCCATGACCATGGGTACAAGGATCGTTGTCATGAAGCTCGGCTACGTGCAGCAGATCGACACGCCGATGAACCTGTACAACGAGCCTTATAACAAATTCGTGGCGGGCTTTATCGGGACCCCGCAGATGAATTTCTTCGACGTTACGCTGAAACGTGAGGGAGATCAGGTTCGGGTGACCTTGATGAACGGCGATTCCGTGACCGTTCCTTATGAGAATGTGTCCAAGATACATTCCAGCTATCTGGACGGCGAGACGGTCGTGTCCTTCGGCATTCGCCCGGAGCATATCATGCTCAACAAAGAGGGCAGAGGACTGAAGTTCATCGTGACCAATGTCGAGCATCTGGGCAACGAGACGATCGTTTACGGCAAGCTTGGAGATCATCTCGGCGAATTCACCATGAAGGATGAGGGCAACAATATCGTTGTGAAGGTCATCGATCGTGACGATATCGTGGTCGACGATGTGGTCTACGCCGAGCCGAATCCTGCGAAGGTGCATTTCTTCGACGCGAAGACCGAAGTCACCCTGATGAATAAGATTCCGCTTTATGATACACTGACGGCGGAAGTCCGGGACGGCCGGATGGTCATCCTCGGCACTGATGTTGCGATGCCCGAGACTTATCAGAAGGCAGCGGCCGGCGCCAAAGAGCTGGAGCTTACCGTTCCGCTCGCGGCGATCGTTCCCGGCAAAGATTTCACGCTTCCGGTCCATCACATTGAAAAGGTGGACGATGCGAGACTGGCGTACCTTACAAACGGTGACAGTTATCTGTTCGCGCTGGTCGGCGAGGACGTTAAGGAGGGCGATTCCTACAGCTTCTCGTTGCTTAACGAGAAGATCGGCGTGAAGGCCGGTGGAGAGGAAGTCCTGAAGGCCATTGAGGATGAGATCGCGCTTAACGGCCGCTTCTCCAAGACGGAAGTTAAGGAAAACGGCGACCGAGTGCTGCATTTCTTCTACAATATCGGCGATTATACCGTGGAGACCGCTCCGGAGCATGGCTATAAGATCAATTCGATCGACGGCGATGACTGCTATAAGAATACTTACCGCTATCAGATCAACCGCGACGCGGTGCGCATAGCGGCAGACGCGGAACCCGCGCTTACCGGACAGGTGACGGAGTACCTCGATTACGGCAACGTCCGCTTCGCCAAGGTGAAAGCGGCGGAACAGGAGTTCCTGATCAAGGTCGCGCCGGAGTTTATGGCGGATCAGGTACGGCTTGCTTTCGATAGCAAAGATATCTCTGTATATTCCACCAGAATCGATATGAAGATCTGCTGACGATGGTAAAGAATGTACGCGGGAAAGCGATTGAGCTCGATCCCAATTCCAAACCATATCTTGTCAAACGCCTGATCGCGGACGGATTTGATACGGTGCTGCTGTTTGTTCTGTTTATGCTGCTGACAGCATGGATCATGAACACGCGGTGGGCCGGCACGTACGCGGCGCACTATGAGCGCTATAAAGCGATTGAATCCGAAACGGCGGAACGTTATCCGGGCGACGCAGCAAGGATTTCTGCGGAGCTTGGCGGCAATGAAGAGTACCGCGATGAGCGGTTCGCGGCATCGCTGCACAGTTATCTGCTGAAAGCTGTCTGCGGCCTCGCGGCCGAGCTGGTATTGTTTCTTCTGATACCGCTCCTTCGCAAGGACCGCGCGACGCCGGGCAAGATCCTTACGGGTCTGATGCCTTTCCATCTGCGGCGGCAGGCAAGAGCACAGTGGTACCAGATCGTCTACCGGTTCCTGTTCATCTTCGTCATTGACAGCCTTGTACTGTATCTGTTCACGGGCATCTGGACTTTTGTCCTGGTACCGGTCAT
>CACZPA010000270.1 GCA_902782895.1 uncultured Eubacteriales bacterium | reverse complement strand
GAAATTCCGGATAGACAGAGAAAAATATAGATAACGGGGAACATTCATATCAGAATCATACATGGGATACGGCAGACTGGCTTGTGAGGAGAGGTGACTGAAATGGCCAGATCATTCTGGAAAAAGCTTATAAAATCCTGGTGGTGGATCCTTCTGCTGCTTGCAGGGGCTTTTTTGGCGTACACTTTGATCCGATATCCGATGAAAGCCACGCTGTCCGATCTTACGCGCATGGACCTGGGAAACTGCCGGATTACATTGTGGCATTGGGGACAGGAGGCCGAGATCACGGACGATAACGCCAGGCGTGAGCTGATGCAGTCGCTGGAAGGGGAGCTCCGAAGACATATTGCCGGCGACTGGATCATGAAAAGCGCCGGCGGGGACTGGGTGCTGAAGCTCTCGGACGGGAAACGGGAGACGCAGCTGATTTTGTATCCCGCTTTTTCAACAGATGCAAGGCGGCAGCCTGTGATCAAGTACGGACACTACGAATATGACGCGGACAATCTGATCTCCTATGAAAAACTGAACTGGGTCTTTGAGGACGCGACTGCTTCTGCAAAAGGCTCCGGCAGCCTGCCGGCGGTCGAGGTCTCCCGTGATCGGCTCACTATGTACGAAGCCGCGAGGTATCAGTATTTGTCGGTCGACGGGACCATCATTACATATGTTTATGAAGGCCAGGACTGGGACGGTGCAAAGGGCGAGCCGCTCGGAATGACCGAGGCCAAGGGATCGACATGGACCGCTGAGAGTCTGCCGGCGTATAGGCTGCCAAATCGTTCGGACTATACCTATATTTTGGTAGAACAGGATGGCGCGCTGCGGATCTACACCGCTCGAGGATTTGCTGAAGAATATGGCAGCTATGATGGTCCGAGAACTTTTGGCCTGGTGCTGGATCTGCTCGGCGCGGATGAAGCATCCGATGTCACAAGACTCACTATCGAAGAGGTTCCCGGGTGGGCGTCCCTTACAGATAAGATAGAGATCAGACAAACGGACGATATTGAGAAGCTGATCGGAGAGTTCCGCGAGCTGCGTGCCGTATCGTGGGGCGATTATAATATCCGTACGGCTGCCACAGGAGTGGCTAATTATCTGGAAGGCACGGCAGATCCGGGGGTCGGAAGACTGCGGGAAAGGACGTTTACGATCTATCTGTCAACCGGGCATAAGTTCAAGATCAAATTTGACTCGGTCAGCGGATATATGACTTGCGATGGCTGGGGTGTTTATGAAGTTCCGGAGGAATTGCGCGACCGGTTGATCGAGCTTGCCGGGATCGAGATGGATGTGGAGAAGCTGCGTGCGCTGGGGGATGAGAGCGCTGCAGCGACAGAGGCTTTCCGCAAGATAGATCAGCGGTTTATCACGTATCAAAAAGGCGTTCAGGACGGCGGATACTATGCAGGTGCCTCGCAGAGGGGGACAGATGTTGAGGTCTGGCTAACGGATGCCGCGACAGAAGAGGATATTGCGGCCATCAAAGCAGCGGCCGGATATGACAAGATCGTTTTCAGGCAGGCGCGGTATACTTACAGCGAACTGGGCGATACCAGCGGCCGGATCAGCAAGGATGCTGAAGCCGGGCTGCTGCCTTTTGTCGTGAACAACAGGATGAATTTCTGGACGGAAAACCGCGTCCTGGTGGAGATCTCAGAGAATACGCCGGAGAATCTGCGCAAACTCATGGAATACGTCCCCGACGGGAATCCAGCCATGCTGCACGTGATGATATATGAACCGCTGCCGTTGTTAGTAGAGTAGATAGAACCGGACGGAGCCGGACAGGACCTGACAGAGCCTGACAGGTCCTACAGTAAAACTGTCCCCATGAATGTTAGAGAAGCGTTTTCCCTCGTTTTGGGTATGGTGACGGCCCCCTTGGCAGAACAATTCGAAAAAAAGATAAATAGTTCTGTATAAGAAGACGTCTCTAAGCAGAATAGATTACGATTTTAATAAAAAGTTCTGTATGATAAGGCATTTCTGCGATCAAAAAAGCAGAACAAAAGGAGAATACACCAAAAAATTCCGTATCGAGACGGCATCCGGTACGGAATTTTTTTGTATTATTTTCAAAAGTTCTGCTCAGAAAAACGGGGAAATGACCGATTTTTCACAGCTGTTTTGGTTGGCTCTTTCACGAACGCCTTTGTGTTGGGCTTTTTTGCAGCCATGTTTGGCGGCGTTATCGGCGTTATGGATAATGAAACCCGCGATGAAAACCACAACACAACCCGCCATGCAAACCGCAAGCGGAAACGTGGCTTTTCACTGATCCAGGCACAGGGACATCGTGCCCTGGAAGGAGTGGAACGGATCGCGGCCGAGCGGCTTGTACATGCCGACGGGGATCTCGGTGCCGGGCTCATTGAGCAGGATCGAGGTGCAGCCGGTGTAGGCGAGCAGGGACGCGCCGAGCTCGGTCGTAAAGGGCAGGCTGCATTCGCGTACATGCAGGGTGTGATCGTGCAGCGTATACGCGGCATAGCCAAACTGGCCGTTCTGGTCAAAGCAGACGACGTCGCCGCCGAAATGCCGCAGTTCCTGCAGGATAAAGTCAGGACACATCAGGCGCAGGTACATGCGCTGCTTCTGCAGAAAAGCAGCGCGCATGACCGTGAATTCAATGGCTGTCGGCGTCCGCAGCTCCAGGAAGGAGCAGGGAGTCAGATTGGTATACAGGCGGTCGGATCAATAGAAACGGTAGCTGAAGCCCTTTGTCTCGAGTGCAGCGGCGATCTCGTCATTAAGCGGCGCGACGCAGAGAAAACGTGACCCCTGGGACGCGGCGTAATCCTGGATCAGCGAGTACAGCTGGCTCATCAGGCCATTGCGCTGCAGCTGAGGCTTGGTCGCGGCTGCGTACAGAAAAGAGCCCGGGGTCGTCTGCAGCCGGGCTGGGATCAACGTAATTACCGAAACCGGACTGCCGGAGGAGTCGCGCAGCAGCAGCGT
>CACZPA010000269.1 GCA_902782895.1 uncultured Eubacteriales bacterium | reverse complement strand
TCCAGCCAGCGTCTGCGGATCTCCGCGGCTTCCTGCTGGGAGCTGACGTGGAAGACGAGCTCGAAGAGATGAGTGTCGTAATCCCGGACATAGCAGGTGACGGCGTAACGGCCGTCGGATTCCTGCTCGAGGGACACATCCAGACCCATGGTGGAGGAGCGTTCGATCGCGTCGATCTCAGCATATTCGAGGATCTCGCGGCGAACGCTGTGCGGGATCCGCAGCTGAAAGAGATCCAGCGTCTCGCTTCCCTGATGGGTAATGCTGTAGCGGATCTGCCGGTCGCTATCGGTAGAGAAGATCAGCCGGGACGCTTCCAGCTCGGTCAGAAGCTGATCCATCTGGAAATAATCCATATATTTGTGATAGATCACATAATCGGAGAGATCCGGACGGCTGATCAGGCCTTTCTCCCGGATCACATACAGAAGGATCAGTTTATTTAAGGTAAAATCGTTTTGCTGAGTAGTATCCATTTCGTTTCCGCCTGTCTGTACAGATTTATAAAAGATGTATAGACTATTTTAGACGAAACGGATGGATTTGTAAAGATACAGGAATCAGTTTTTTAAGGAGGACTTTCGATGATTACGCAGGCTCCCAGAGGTACAGGAGATATCTACGGCGCGCAGATGGACCGCTGGCACTATGTAGAGAAAGAGATCGCTTCTCTGATGAAGGCATGGCACTACGGAGAGATCCGTACACCAATGTTCGAGCATACAGAGCTTTTCCAGCGCGGAGTCGGAGATACAACCGATATCGTGCAGAAAGAGATGTATACTTTTGAAGATAAGGGAAAGCGCAGCATCACGCTGAAGCCGGAGGGTACGGCAGGCGCGGCGCGCGCGTATCTGGAGCATAATCTGTACGCGGATCCGCAGCCGACAAGACTGTACTATGTAACGCCCTGTTTCCGTTATGAGAAGCCGCAGGCAGGACGCGAGAGACAGTTCACGCAGTTCGGCGTGGAGCTCTACGGAGCGGAATCCCCGTACGCGGACGCGGAAGTGATTTCCATCGCCTATTCGCTGCTGACAAGGCTGGGACTGAAAAACGTCAGCTTGCATATCAATTCACTGGGATGCCCCAAGTGCCGCAAGCTCTACAATGAGGCGCTGACAGAGTACTTCAATCAGTACAAGGATCAGCTCTGTGAGGATTGTCAGGAGCGACTCTCCCGCAATCCGCTGCGCATTCTGGACTGCAAGGTCCCGTCCTGCAAGGAGATTGTCGCGGGAGCGCCTTCGATGCTGGACTTCCTGGACGACGACTGCAGAGCGCATTTTGAGAAGGTCAAAGAGCTGCTGACGGCGATGGAGATCCCGTATATCGTGGATCCCGGAATCGTCCGTGGACTGGATTACTATACCAGAACCGTTTTCGAATGCATCTGCGGAGATATCGGAGCGCAGAGCACGGTGCTCGGAGGCGGCCGTTATGATCACCTGATCGAGGAGCTCGGCGGAGATCCGGTTCCCGCGGTCGGATTCGGTACGGGAATCAGCCGTATCCTGATGGCGATGGAGGCAGCCGGCGCGCAGCCGCCGCAGCCGGATCCGCTGTTTGTGTATATCGCGAACCGTGGCGATGAGGCGGCGAAGGAAGCTTCCGTACTGACATACCGTCTGCGCAGCATCGGAATCGCTGCGGAGAATGATCTGTCCGGCCGCAGCGTTAAGGCGCAGATGAAATACGCCAACAAGAAGAACGCGCGGTATACGATGGTTCTGGGAGAAGATGAGCTTGCGGGCGGCAAAGCTGCCCTTAAAGAGATGGCAACCGGTGAGACGACAGAGATCACATACCGGAATATTGACGAATGGAGCGCATTGCTGAAATGACAGAAGAATCATTGAATGGGATGAAACGTTCTCTCTACTGTGGAGAGGTCAGACCCGAACATATCGGAAAAAAGATTACAGTCATGGGCTGGGTTCAGAGAGCCCGCAACAAGGGAAGCCTTATCTTTATCGACATCCGCGACAAAAAAGGCATCGTACAGGCGGTACTTTCACAGGAAACCGCGGAGCCGGCCGTCTTTGAGAAAGCGGCTTCTCTGCGTTCAGAGTACGTTATCGCACTGACGGGAACCGTACAGGCAAGAGAAGGTGCGGTCAACGAAAAGCTTGCGACAGGCGCCGTGGAGATCGTAGCGGAGGACATCCATATTCTTTCTTTCGCGAAGACAACGCCTTTCCAGATTCTGGATGAGGTCGATACCCGAGAGGATCTGCGCCTGAAATACCGTTATCTGGATCTGCGCCGTCCTAAGATTCAGCATTATCTTTTCCTGCGCCATAAGATTGTCACGGCGCTCCGTACTTTCCTGAACCATGAAGAATTCACGGAGATCGAGACGCCGCTGCTTTGCAAGAGCACGCCGGAAGGAGCCAGAGACTATCTGGTACCGAGCCGCATCCATCCCGGAACCTTCTACGCGCTGCCGCAGTCACCGCAGCTGTATAAGCAGCTTCTGATGATCGGTGGAATGGACCGCTATTATCAGATGGCAAAATGCCTCCGTGACGAGGATCTGCGCGCGGACAGACAGCCTGAGTTTACTCAGGTCGATATCGAAATGTCTTTCGTAGAGCAGGATGACGTAATGGATCTTGCCGAGCGGATGATAGCGGATGTTTTCCACGAGATCGCCGGCTGGGAGATCTCTTTGCCCCTGCGCCGCATGACGTGGCAGGACGCGATGGACCTCTACGGGTCCGACAAGCCGGACCTTCGCTTTGACATGCAGATCAAGGACGTCAGTGAAGCGGCTGCAGACTGCGGTTTTGGCGTCTTTGAGAATACGATCGCCGATGGCGGAGTCGTCCGCTGCCTGACCGTCAAGGGACAGGCCGGCATGCCGCGTAAGAAGATCGACGCTCTCACAGAGACGGCGAAGCTCTTCAAGGCCAAGGGACTTGCCTGGATCGCTCTGCTTGAGGACGGTACCGTCAAGAGCCCGATCGCGAAGTTCCTGAACGAGGAGAAACTTGCCGCGCTTACAGGCGCCGCGGACGCGGAGAAGGGAGATCTGATTCTTTTCTGCGCCGATAAGAAGGGAATTGTGTCCAATGCACTGGGCAATGTACGTCTGCAGCTTGGCAGAGAGCTTGGCCTGATCGATCCGGACCGCCACGAGCTCCTGTGGGTTGTGGACTTCCCGATGTTTGAATACAGCGAGGAAGAGGGCCGCTATATGGCCATGCATCATCCCTTCACCATGCCGTATGAAGAGGATATGCAGTATCTGTTCTCGGATCCGGCGAGAGTCCGCGCCAAGGCATATGATATGGTTCTTGACGGAGTCGAGATGGGCGGCGGCAGTATCCGAATCCATCGCAGCGACATTCAGGAAAAAGTGTTTGAAGCGCTTGGCTTCACTCCTGAGTCTGCGAAGGAAAGATTCGGCTTCTTCCTGGAAGCTTTTGATTACGGAGCACCTCCGCACGGCGGACTGGCATTTGGCCTTGACCGTATGATTATGCTGCTCGCGGGCACAGACAGCATCCGTGACGTCATCGCTTTCCCGAAGGTGAAGGATGCTTCCGATCTGATGAGCGATGCGCCTTCTGTAGTAGATGAGAAGCAGCTGGATGAACTGCATCTGCAGATAACGGAAGACTGATCCCGGAATTATCGGATATAACGAAAATAAACAGGCTTCCTCTGTCCGGCAAGCGGCAGCGGGAAGCCTGTTTGAAAAATGCCGTATTATTTTCTGAAATACACAATAAACACAAAAATATTTGCATTTGTATACTCTGAATTCAGTCTGATTTAGAGTTGATTTAAAACGTATTTTAGCAGATTATTTGCTTTTTTACAAAATAATTACGTTTATTAATCTTTGTCGGATACATCCTTCATCGGGGCAAGAAACGGCTGGATTGCTTTGTCCAGGTCCGGATTCTCTGCGTTTTCATGAATCAGCAGATCCATCGGCCGTGAGAGATCCAGACTGAAGATCCCCATGATAGACTTTGCGTCAACGGTATAACGGCCGCTTTTCAGATCGAGTTCCCCGGAAAACGGACTTACGGCAGTGACGAAATTGCGGACCTTATCGATCGTGTTGAGCAGAACGGATACGGCTTTCATCTGAATAATACCTCCTTTTATCCGTTTATTGTTGTTTTTTTCGGAAACAGTTCCCTATATTAATCATATTTTACAGAATTGTCAATAAAAATTTTTTGATAAATCATTGATTAATGCGATATTATAGTCTATAATACGACTTGGAAGCGGTGAGAGCGAAGTGAGAGCAGCATTCTATACATTGGGCTGTAAAGTTAACAGTTATGAGACGGAGAAGCTCCAGAAGATGTTTGCTGCGGACGGGGCTGAGATCGTACCGTTCGAGGAGCAGGCAGACGTCTATATTGTAAATACCTGTACCGTTACGCAGATCGCGGCTAAGAAATCCCGCCAGATACTGCATCGCGCGCGCAGGATTTCTCCGGACGCGCTGATCATCGCTGCCGGATGCTATGCGGATGAATCTCCCGGAGCGCTCCCGGACGACATCGTGGATCTGTATATCGGCAACGCTGATAAGATGCGGATTCCCGAGATCGTCAAGGAGCATTTCAGAGAGCACCCGATTCCTGTACAGACCATAAACGCACAGACAGCGGAAGCCATACAGGACAGAACCCGTGCGGTCCTGAAGATCCAGGACGGATGCCGGCAGTTCTGTACATACTGTATCATTCCGTTTGTCCGTGGGCCGCTGCAGAGCAGGCCGGTACAGGAATGTGTCGAAGAGACGGAGAGACTTGTCCGTGACGGATATCATGAGATCGTTCTGACGGGGATTCATGTCAGCTCCTACGGTAAGAAGGGGACATATCCGGATCCGGAGGAGAGCGGGTCGCTGGGAGATCTGATCCTGCGGCTTTCGGAGATTCCCGGAGATTTCAGAATCCGTCTGAGTTCATTGGAGCCGGGTATTGTTACAAGAGGTTTTGTATCCAGAATCTCACAGACAGACAAGCTGTGCATGCATTTTCATCTTTCGCTGCAGAGCGGTTCCGCGAAAGTGCTGCGGGAGATGAACAGGCATTATACTCCGGAAGAATATCTGCAGGCTATGGATATGCTTCGGGGAGTCGATCCGGATACCGGTTTTACGACGGATCTGATCGTCGGTTTTCCGGGAGAGACGGAGCAAGAGTTTCAGGAATCCCTGGGTTTTATCGAAAAAGCCGCGTTTAACCGTGTGCATGTCTTCAAGTATTCGAGAAGACCGGGCACAGGAGCGGCAAAGAGAAAAGATCAGATTCCGGAGGAAATCAAGCATGAGCGCAGCCGCCTTGCCATTGCTAAAGCGGGAGAGGTCACGGAGCGCAATGCGGCCCGTTATATCGGGTCCGTAAGGGAAGTCCTTCTGGAGACGGGCGATGCCCTGCAGATGGAAGGCTATACAAGAGAGTATCTCAGAACCGTGGTGACAGATCCGCGGGGAGGGCTGTGTCCCAACAAACTGGTCAAGGTCCGGCTGAACGGGATTGACCATAACCGGACGACGGCAGGCGAAGAGATTTGTTTTACGGGAGGTGTTGAAATTGGCTGATAAGATTACACGGTATTTTAAGATTGTCGAAGATGAGAAGGAATCCGTCAGTGACGCGCTGGCGGGCGTTTATCGTGCCTTGCAGAAAAAAGGCTATAATCCTGTAAATCAGATCGTCGGCTATATTCTGTCGGATGATCCGACCTACATCACCAGTTATGACAACGCGCGCAGCCGGATCGCGCATTTTACCCGGGACGAGATCCTGGAGGAGCTGATCGGCAGTTATATTGTTCAGAATAAACTGGATCGGGAGGACCGTTCTTGAAGATTCTGGGACTGGATTACGGATCCCGCACGACCGGGATCGCGATCAGTGATGAGACAGGCAGCATAGCTTTTCCCGTAGAGACGGTTGTCCGTGAGGAAGAGATTGCGCTTAAGCAGACGGTCCGTAGGATCCGCCAGCTGACGGATGAGAACAATATCCACACCGTCGTGCTGGGCTTCCCCAAGAATATGGACAATTCGCTCGGAGAGAGAGCGGAGAAGACACTGGCCTTTAAGAAAAGGCTGGAGCGGGATCTATATCAGGTGGAGATCGTCCTCTGGGATGAGCGCCTGAGTACCGTCGCTTCGGAGCGGCCGCTGCTTGAGATGGGGTATGACCGGCACAGACGCAAAAAGATCGTAGACAATATGGCCGCGGCCTATATCCTGCAGGGATATCTGGACGCGCAGAAGGCCGGAGGTAATTCAGATAATGGATGAAGAAACAATCATCACTCTGTATGATGAAGAGAGTGATGCTAAGAGTGATTTTATCTTAGAGGACATGCAGGAAGCAGACGGTAAGGTCTATCTGCTGATCAGTCCGGCAGAGACCGCCGAGGGTGAGGATCCGGATGAGGATGACCCGGATGAGGACGACGAAGAGTATTCTGACACGGCGTTTCTGTTCCGTTCCTGTGACCGTAAGGATTCCGAGTTTACGGTTCTGGAGAACGATCAGGATAAAATGTATATTACCAGTGCCATGAGCGATGAGGAATATCAGAAGGCCGTTCAGCTCTTTATGGATTCGGACCGGTATGAACTGGAGCAAACGGAAGGAGAAGAACAGTAAAAGTGGCTGAGCGTGGCAGAAAACGTAAAAAAGTAAAGATTATACCGATCGGCGGACTGGACAGAATCGGCTGCAATATGACGCTGATCGAATGCGATGATCAGATTCTGGTTGTCGACTGCGGAGTCGCTTTCCCGGGCAACGATATGCTTGGTATCGATCTGATCATACCGAATTTCGAGTATTTAAGGCAGAACAGTGACAAGGTCGTCGGTGTCGTGCTGACGCATGGTCATGAGGACCATATCGGCGCGCTGCCGTTCTTTCTGCGGGAATTTCATGTGCCGGTATTCGGTACCTCTCTGACACTGGCACTTGTGGAGAACAAGCTGGAAGAGAGCAATGTGTCCGGAGCGGCGCTTACCCGTGTTAAGACGGGGGACGAGGTTACGCTCGGATGCTATAAGATTGAGTTTATCCGCACCAACCACAGTATCGGAGATTCTGTCGCGCTGGCGATCACAACGCCGGTCGGCGTGATCTTCCATACGGGCGATTTCAAGGTTGACTATACACCGATTCACGGCGACATGATCAATCTGCCGCGGTTCGCAGAACTTGGCGAGAAAGGCGTTCTGGCGCTGATGTCGGATTCCACGAACGCGGAGCGTCCGGGGTATACGATGTCGGAGAGGACTGTCGGCAAGACCTTCCTTGATATTTTCGACAGGGCGGGCGATTCGAGAATCATCGTCGCGACCTTCGCTTCGAACGTGGACCGTGTACAGCAGATCATGAACGCGGCAAGAGATCACGGACGTAAGGTTGTGGTCATGGGACGCAGTATGATCAACGTTGTACAGACTGCTCTGAATATCGGTTATCTGGAGATCCCGGATGATCTCCTGATCGATGTCGGCGATGTCAATGATTATCCGGACAACGAGATTGTTATCATTACAACCGGAAGCCAGGGCGAGCCGCTGTCCGCGCTTGCCAGAATGGCCTCGGGCGAGCACCGCTATGTGCAGATCAAGCCTGGTGATAAGGTCATTTTCAGCTCGAAACCGGTTCCCGGCAACGAGAAGATGGTTACGAACGTTATCAATGAGCTGATGAAGCGCAATGCGGAAGTTGTCTATGAGAACGCGCATGTATCCGGACACGCTTCCCAGGAAGAGCTGAAGCTGATCTACGGGCTGATCCGTCCGCGGTATTTCATTCCGGTACACGGTGAATATAAGCATCTGAAGGCGCACAGCGATCTGATCCATTCCATGGGACAGCCGCATGACCAGATCTTCATGATGAGCGTCGGAGACGTCCTTGAACTTGATAAAGTCGAAGGCAAGATTGCCGACCATATCGAGATGGAAGATATTCTGGTCGACGGCTTGGGCGTCGGTGACGTTGGCAATATCGTTCTGCGCGACCGTAAGCTTTTGGCGGAGAACGGACTGCTTGTCATCGTTCTGACCCTGAAGCACGGTACCGGGCTGATCGAAGCAGGACCGGATATCGTTTCCCGCGGCTTTGTCTATGTAAGGGAGTCCGAGATTCTGCTGGAAGGGTGCCGCCGGATCGTTCTGGATGTCTTCAATAACTGCCGACGCCGCAATATCAGTGACTGGGGCAGCATCAAGACGGAGATCCGCGACAGCATGAGGGAGTATCTGTGGAAAGAGACAAAGAGAAGCCCGATGATCCTCCCGATCATTACAGAAGTTCATTAAAACTGCCGTTCCGATACACAGCAGGGAGATAAATGGAGATATATAATGATTGAGTTATTTAACAGGTTTCTGACATGGATCGCGAGAAACTTAAAAAAGATTATCGCGGCCGTCGGAGTCGTTGTTCTGATCGCGCTGATCTTCACGACGGCATACAGCTACGGATATCATTTCATGAAGACGGATCCTTACGCGGCCAAGAACGCGGAGGCCCGTACGATTACGATCGATGTCCCGAAGAATGCTACGGGACGTGATATCGCGGAGCTTCTCGTAAAGCGCGGTCTGCTCGAGGACACGACCGAGTTTATCATTAAGGCCAGAATGTCCGGAGCGACAGACTTTAAGTATGGAGTCTATTATATCGATGAGGGTTCTTCCGTTGAAGATATCCTCGCGATCCTGAAAGAAGGCGCGCAGTCTGACGTTGTACCGTTCCATCTGATCGCGGGGTCGACCGTTGACGAGATCGCTGAACAGCTGGAGGAAAACGGAATCTGCAGCGCTGCTGATTTCAAAAAGGCCTGCAATATGACGGCTTATGATATTCAGCTTCTGCGGGAGATCAATCCTTCTGAAGACCGCCGTTATATTCTCGAAGGCTATCTGATGCCGGGAACGTATCATATCATCAAGGATTCCAGCGCGACGAGCGTTGCCAAGGTTTTTCTTGACGATTTCCTGAAAGAATACACGGGATCGCTGCAGCAGAGGGTCACGGAAAGCGGCTATACACTGGACGAGATCCTGATTATGGCTTCTGTTGTGCAGAAAGAATGCGCGCTCAAGACGGACTATCCGATCTTCGCGTCCATGCTGCTGAACCGCATGCACAACTACCGCGAAGAGCTGTCCTACTGGAATATGCCATCGACTGTTCTGTACGCGCAGCATCGCAGTGAAGACAGTATTACAAGCGTTACGGAAGGTGATCAGAGCTATGTTTCACCGTACAACACCTTCCTGAATCCCGGTTTTACGCCGGGTCCTGTATCCAATCCGTCGATCGACGCGATCAAAGCTGTGCTGTATCCGGAGGATACCGATTATCTGTATTATGAGATCGATTACGATAATCAGAACGGTGCACGGCATTTCTCCTCAACAGAACAGGAGCACGAAGCATATCTGTCTTCGCAGAGCTAACGTGACGTGGATATTCTGAAAGACGGTGAGCTCCCGCAGACTGTGGGAGAGGAATACTTACTGAATTTTATACGGGAGATCTCTCCCTATACCGAGGACGCTGCCTCGCCGGCACTGGAACACAGTCTGGCGGACGGCGTCCCGATTCTGTCTGAGGAGACTAAAAATCTGCTGGGCACGCTCTTGCAGATGCATCATCCGCGGAGGATTCTGGAGATCGGGACCGCGTACGGCTTTTCGGCAGTCTATATGAGCCAGTTCCTTGCAGAGGGAGGCTCTATCGATACGCTGGAGCGCAATCCCGTTATGATCCGGGAAGCAAGGATCCACCTTGCGCCTTTTGAGGAGAGAATCCATCTGCATGAGGGAGCCGCGCAGGATATTATTCCGGAGCTGCCGGGACCGTACGATTTTGTGCTGATCGACGCCGGAATGGGACAGTATGCGGTTTTCTGGGAAGAGATCCAGGAGAAACTGACGGACCATGCGGTCATTTTCTGCGACAATGTGCTGCATGGCGGCCTTGTCGCGATGGACCGCTATGAGATTCCTCGCAGGCAGAGGACAATTCACCAGAGGATGCGCGATTTTCTGACAGAGGTACTTGCGGACAGCAATTATCAGTCCGCGTTGCTGCCGATCGGTGACGGAGTATTGATCGCCGTGCGCAAAATGAAGGGCGGAAAGGATAATGCTCATGAATCATAATACGAAGCCGTGTGCCGGTAAAAAACCGGAACTGCTTGTGCCGGCTGGAGGACCGGAAGCGCTGCGGACTGCCGTGCTGTACGGGGCGGATGCCGTTTATCTGGGAGGTCCTGCGTATGGCCTGCGCGCGAAAGCAAAGAATTTCACGATGGAGGATCTGCGCGATGGCATTGCTTTTGCACATTCCCATAACGTTAAGGTCCACGTAACCGTAAATATCATTGCGCATGAAGAGCATTTTGAGGGGCTGCCGGAATACCTGCGGGAGCTGGAGGCGGCCGGCGCGGACGCGCTGATCGTCGCCGACGCAGGGATCTTCTCGACCGCAAGAAAAGTCATACCCAATATGGCGCTGCATCTGTCCACACAGGCTTCTGCCACGAATGCGGCCACGATGGAATTCTGGCATCAACAGGGGGCAAGCCGCATCGTTGCCGCAAGAGAATGCTCTTTGAATGAACTCGCGGCAATCCGCGGGAAAGTCTCCGAAAGTCTGGAGCTTGAGGCCTTTGTCCACGGCGCCATGTGCATTTCGATTTCGGGACGGTGCCTGCTCAGCAATTATCTGGCTGGGAAGGACGCGAATCTCGGAGAGTGTGTGCATCCATGCCGTTGGCAGTACCGATTGACGGAAGAGACACGCCCCGGGGAGTATTTTCCGGTGATGGAAGAAGACGGCGCGACCTATTTCTTCAATTCAAAGGATCTGTGCATGATTGAGCATATTCCGGAGCTTGTATCCTGCGGGATCGCGAGCTTTAAGATCGAGGGCCGCATGAAAACGCCTTTGTATGTCGCGATGACGGCCAAAGCGTATCGGGAAGCAATCGATGATTATTTTGCGGATCCCGCGCTCTATGAGCAGAAGAAGCCTTATTATCTGTCCCTGCTTGACATGGTCAGTCACCGCGGGTATTCGACCGGCTTCTATTTTGGAAAGCCGGGACCGGAGGAACAGGTCTACGAGAGCAGTGATTATGAGAAAGAAATGGTTTTCGCGGCAAAAAAAATCCGGGACGCAAGTCCCGATGACCTGAAGGGTGCCGGTCTTTTGGCGGATTCTACAGTCACGAACGGCGGATGGATCGTCCTGGAGCAGCGGGGCAAGTTCACTGAAGGCGAGACCCTGACGGTTCTCAACTCCAGCGGCCCCTTGAGTGATTTCCCCGTCAGAGAGATCCGCGCGGCCGACGGGACCCATCAGGAGAGCGCAAACCACGCTAAGCAGTTGATTCTGGTACCGTCCTCGGGAGATTCTGTCCCGGACGGAACCATCTATATGAGAAAGGCGTAAAACATGAACGAGATCAGTCGTAAAATGCAGGAAGTGCTGCAGCAGGCCGTTGATTCCAAGAAGGTCGCCGGTATCAATTTCCTGATCCTGCAGAACGGGCAGGAAGTCGGATACGCGGAAGCGGGCTGGAGGAATATCGAGAACAGGACTCCGTTCTCCCGGGATACGATCGCACGGATCTATTCGATGACGAAGCCAATGACCTCCTTTGCAATCATGAAACTCTGGGAGCAGGGCAGAATCGATTTGAACAAGCGTGTTTGCGAGTATCTGCCTGATTTTGACCGCCCGGATAAGAAAGACATGCTGGTATCCCATCTGTACAATATGACCTCCGGATTGACCTATGACGGAGGGATGTCGCCGGCAGGCAAGGCCATTACGCAGGTATTTAACAACATTATCGCGAATCTGGACGAGGCAAAGCCTTATACGACGCAGGAAGTCGCGGCGATGTTCGCGGAGTGTCCACTGGCCTTTGAACCCGGCACCAAATGGATGTATGGTGTCAGCGCGGATGTTCTGGCGGCGATCGTGGAGGTTATAAGCGGCATGTCCTTCCGGGAATTTCTGAAAAAGGAGCTCTTTGATCCGCTTCAGCTGAACGATACGGATTTCTATGTGCCGAAGGAGAAACAGCACCGTCTGGCGCAGCCGTACTGGACGGGAGAGACAATGAAGCCGTATTACGGATCGCATCTCGGCGTTCCGCATTATATGCGCGAAGATCCGGCGTATTACGCGGGCGGAGCGGGAATCTGTTCAACAGTTGACGATTATTCGCGTTTTGCGCAGATGCTGTTGTCCCGCGGCGTATATAACGGCGTGCGTCTGCTGCAGGATGAAACGATAACGGAGCTGCTGACCCCGCGGCTTTCGGCGGAGCTGACAGAGAGCTTCCACGGCATATTCTCGGTTCATCCCGGATTTACCTATGACCATCTGGTGATGGTCTGCACCAATCCCGAGGATGATCCGAATGAGATCCTTCATAAGGGCGAATACGGCTGGAACGGCTGGCTTGGCACGACTTTCCGCAATGATCCGCAGACCGGAATGTCCTTTGTCTCGATGGTGCAGCGTCTCGGATTCCCGGATCCGACACAGCAGATCCGCGCGGAGATGAAGAAAATCGTCTGGGAGAATTGATCTGTACCAATGGTCCTTGCCGCAGGATGGCG
>CACZPA010000268.1 GCA_902782895.1 uncultured Eubacteriales bacterium | reverse complement strand
GCCGAAGAATAGCCGCAAGAGTTTTTCTTTCACCTGGTAATCCCCCATTTCTGTGTTCCTTCTACATATTTAGTTATTATATACTTTTCGGCACCGGATTACAAGTGCCCTGTTTATAAGAAAAGAGGTAAACCTATGCCAGTACGTATCAACGAAAAAATGCCCGTCGTCCAGAGACTTCTCAACGAGAACATTTTCGTCATGACGGAATACCGTGCCGCACATCAGGATATCCGTCCGCTGCAGATCGCGATCCTCAACATCATGCCGGAAAAAGAATCCGCGGAACTGCAGATGCTCCGTCTGCTTTCCAACACAGCTCTGCAGGTCGAAATCACCTTTATCCGCCTGGATTCCCATACATACAAAAATGCCTCCGCGGAGTACCTGAACGCTTTTTACAAGCCGTTCGCGGAAGTGCGGAAGCATAATTACGACGGTCTGATCGTTACCGGCGCGCCAGTCGAAAACCTGGCGTTCGAAGAGGTCGACTACTGGAAGGAACTGAAGGAAATCATGGAATGGAGCCGCCTCCATGTGACCTCCACCATGTATATCTGCTGGGCGGCGCAGGCGGGGCTATACTACTTTTACGGCATACCGAAATACCGTTTCGACAAAAAGCTTTCCGGCGTCTATCCGCATCGCGCGTTAAAGTACGGAATGAATCTGACCCGCGGTTTTGACGACGTCTTCTACGCGCCGCATTCCCGCTATACCGGCGTCAGGAAAGAAGACGTCCTCGCCCATACGGAGCTGACGATTCTCGCGGATTCCGAGCAGGCTGGCGCGTATATCATTCTCGATCAGGGCACCAGCCGGATCTTTATCACGGGACATCCGGAATACAGTCTTGAAACGCTTTCCAACGAGTATCGCCGGGATCTCGCGAAGGGGATCAACCCGCAGATTCCGGAGAACTATTTCCCGAATAACGATCCTTCGCAGAAACCGCTCATGACCTGGCGCTGCCACTCCAATCTGCTCTTCTCAAACTGGCTGAACTATTACGTCTATCAGGAAACGCCGTACGATTTTTCATAAGGAATCGCTGCTGATTCTGGCGATTCGCCGATATTAATGTACTGCATGGTCGCAGGGGATATCCGTCCCCTGCCATATTTTTTTCTGCGTAAAAGGCTCGTCCGGAGCGCTCCAGAACGGCCTGTCCGGATCAAGACCAAGCGGCAGGAAGAAAACCGTACACATATACAGGGAGCCCGTTGAAATGTACGGCTCGCCGATCCCCGGCTGCTCTCCGACGATTCCGATCCGCAGGAAACCTCTTTCGTCAAAGATTCCGTTTGCGGCTGATCCGTTCGTGGTTGATCCGTTCGTGGCTGATCCGTTTGCAGCAGATCCGTCCCCGCTCATGAGCCTGCGCAATACTGCCGTCATGGCGCACCGCACGCCGGCCGGGGACAGATCTTCCGGCAAAGCTTCCAGCAGCGCAGATTGTGCCAAATCATGGAAGACACCGAACCGGTACGCGCTGGACCGTCCGATGACCGGATATGTCCCGTCCGGCATGATCATCCTCTCCAAATGGCTTGCATAACGGGCCGCACGTTTGATAAACTGCGGGATCATCGCATCCCAGTCCGCCGAAGCGCCGGCCAGCTCCCGGGACAGATCCACCAGCATCGGATGGATCACGATACTATTGTAATAATCCCATGCATACCGCGTACCATCACTGTAGACTCCGTCCCCAAGATACCACTGCTCCATCTGTCGGAAGGCGTAATCTATACGCATCGGATCCCAGAACCGTCCCGCGTGGCGCAGCAAGGCCTCGATCATCGCGGAGAAAAGCAGCCAGTTCGACGGATAGGGTTTACGTGTACGCGTATGCTCCATCGCGTCGCAGATCCAGCCCTGCTCCTCTTCGCTGAACGCGTCCCACAGCTCGCGCGGCGCGCGGAGAATTCCCTCCGCCAGAAAAGCCGCGTCCACGATCGGCTGATGATCCTTTTCAAAATTCATGCGGGCCGGGTCGCCCGGCCGCACCGCATGATGGACCGCCTGCCTTGTCAGGTCCCGGAATTCCGCCTGCAATGCGGCTTCCGCCGGATCTATAGAGCTTTTCGTGAGATCGAGCTCCAGCCACGGCGCGATCCCGCAGACTGTCCTGCCCAGCGCTTCCAGATAGGTGCAGTCCTTTTTACCGCGCAAATCGGAACCGCGCAGCGGCATCTCTTCCTGGAGCCGGCCCGCTGCCGCGCTTTCCAGCACAGGCCGCACGATCCGCTCCAGCGCCTGCACCCACTCCGGGCGGACGCTCTCGCTCTGGCCGGCTGTTGCAAATCTGTCCATGATATCCTCCAATCCATATGTCAAATCACTTGCAATCCTGTGAAACATACGTTACAATTTATCTATC
>CACZPA010000267.1 GCA_902782895.1 uncultured Eubacteriales bacterium | reverse complement strand
TCGCATGGACAGATCCGACTCATAAGTTCTGGGCGATGTTTATCGCCTACTGCTTCGGCATGGTCGGGTATCATATGGTCATCTTTTCCAGCGGCATCGAAAAGATACCGTCCGAGTATTACGACGCCAGCCTGATCGACGGCTGCGGCGCGATCAAGAAATTCTGTCATATCACATGGCCTCTTCTCCGAGGAGTTCTGAAAACGAATCTGACCATGTGGTCCATCACATCGGTCGGCTTCTTCGTCTGGGCCCAGATGTTCACATCGGAGCTGGCGGAGACGTCTACCATCACCCCCGTTGTTTACCTGTATATCCAGATCTTTGGCGCCGCCAACGCCGTGACAGACCGTAACGCCGGCCTAGGCGCAGCAATCGGCGTGGTGACAGGTGTGCTGGTCATTCTGACATTCCTGCTGATCAACGCCGCCGTCAAAGACGATGATTTTGAACTGTGAGGAGGCTGGCCGTATGAACAAGAAATCTTCCATCATCCGTCATGCCAGATTGTGGCCGGGCTATCTGCTTCTTACCCTGTGGGTGGTTTTCACCGTCGTACTGGTCGGATGGATCTTCTGCGCCAGCCTCGCAACAACTGCCGAAATCTTCAAAGGAAATGCGACAAAGTTCCTTTCCGGTCTCCATTTTGAAAATTATGTGCGCGCGTGGAAAACGCAGAACGTCTCCGTGTTTTTCGCAAACTCTCTGCTTTATGCATGCGTTTCCACTTTTCTGATTCTGGTGATTTCCATGCCGGCAGCCTATGTGCTGTCACGGCTGAAATTCCGGGGGAACAAGCTGATCCAGACCAGCATGGCGACCGCAATGGGCGTTCCTCTGGTTATGATCATCCTGCCCCTGTTCGGGATCGTGACGCGGATGGGTCTGCTGAGCACCAACCTGTCGACCCGTCTGCTGCTGATCTTTCTCAATACGGGGATCAACATCCCGTATACCATTATCTTTCTGCTCTCTTTCTTTTCGACCATTTCCTCTTCATACGAGGAAGCGGCAATCATCGACGGTTGCACGCGGGAAAAGGCTTTCTGGAAGATCATGATCCCGCTGGCACAGTCGGGGATCATAACGGTATCCGTATTCAACTTCATCACCGTCTGGAACGAATATTTTATGTCCCTTATCTTCGCCAGCGGACAGGAAGTCCGCCCCGTAGCTGTCGGACTGTATTCCATGATCAATTCCATGCGCTATACTGGCGACTGGTCGGGTCTGTTCGCCTCCGTCGTCCTGGTGTTCCTGCCAACCTTTATTCTGTACGTCCTGCTCTCCAACCGCATCATTGCCGGTATCACGCAGGGCGGAGTCAAAGGTTGATCCTAGGTCAATTTTGAGGGAGAAAACAAATGAGCACGCTTGTTTTTGGAAAAATAAAAATGAAAGCCGGAAGGCTCGGCAAGGCGACCGACTACCCGCTGCTGTTCAAGCCGGGGGCATTTGAAAAGGGCGGCAGGCTTGACGAGAGCGAAGGCCTGTATCTGAATTACGGAAAGGTGATGCACACCCTTCCGTACTCCTCGCTGGATGATTATGACCACAGCGAGGATCTCCGGGAATTTGACGCCTTCATTCTGGAGAATTCGCATCTGAAGGCGGTGTTTATCCCATCCCTGGGCGGACGGCTCTGGTCTCTGTACGACAAAGACGAGCAGCGCGACCTGGTTATCAACAATCCGGTGTTTCGTCCCTGCAACCTCGCGTTGCGCAACGCCTGGTTTTCCGGCGGCGTGGAGTGGAACTGCGGCGTCCGCGGCCACAGCCCGCTGACCTGCGACAAGGTGTACGGCGCCATGTACAAAGCGGAGGACGGTACGCCGATCCTGCGTCTTTACGCTTTTGAGCGTATGCGCGCAGTGACCTTCCAGATCGACTTTTTCCTGCCGGATGACAGCAGAAACCTTTATGCGCGCATGCGTTTGGTCAACGGCTCGGATCAGGTAAAGCCGATCTACTGGTGGAGCACGATTGCCGTGGAACAGAAAGAAGGAGCGCGCGTGATCGTTCCGGCCAGCGAGACTTATGTAAACCACGGCTCCGATCCGGTGTACAAAACGGCGATTCCGATGGTGGATGGGGTGGACACTTCCTATCCTACAAACCATACAGAGGCGACGGATCACTTCTTCAAGATCCCGGACGAAGCGAGAAAATTTGAGGCCTATCTGGATAAAAACGGAGTTGGGATCATCCACGCCTCGACGCGCCGGCTCAAAGGCCGGAAGATGTTCGTATGGGGCACCTCTCAAGGCGGGCAGAACTGGCAGAAGGCCCTGACGAACAAGGAAGGGGAGAAGCAGCCCTATCTGGAGATACAGGCCGGCATCTGCTATACGCAGAACGAGAGCTATCCTTTCCCGCCGCACTCCTGCATTGAGTGGCTGGAGGCCTATTGCCCGATTACCATGGCCCCGGAGGCGGTGCATGGCGAGTATGAGACGGCCCGCAAAAACGTGGAAGCCTGGCTGGATCAGACGCTGAGCGCCGAGCGGCTGGAGACCATGCTCGCAGAGACCAAAAAATACGCTCTCGAGCCGGTCAACTGCTGCTTTAAGGGCCACCCCTGGGGGGCGCTGGACAATGAGCTGCAGCAGGCCTGCGGGGAGAAGCCGATCGCGCCGTATCTGGACTTCGGCGAACTGGAGGATGAACAGAAGCTCTGGGAGCGTCTGCTTATCAACGGGCATCTGGATGAGCCGGATCCGGCAGCGCTTCCGGCCTCCTTCATGGTACAGGATGAGTGGTTTGCTCTGCTGAAGAAGAGCGTGAAGAGCGCTGACAAGTTCAACTGGAACGCCTGGTATCACCTGGGGATCTGCTTCTATGCGCGCGAGGACTATGACCGCGCATGCGAGATGTTCGAAAGGTCACTTGAGCTGAAGACCAGCACTTGGGCATACCATGGTTTGGGCTGCGCGAAGTTCTCACTCGGCGAGGCGGAATCGGGCGCCCAGATGATGATGAAGGCGCTGGAGCTCAACAGCGGAAATCTGCAGCTTGCAAAAGAGGCTATGCGCCTGTCCTGTCTCTTCGGACAGTATCGTCCTGTACTCCGCATGCTGGATCTCCTCTCCGACGCCTACAGGGCCGATCCGCTAATCCAGGGCTTTTACGCTATGGCGCTGGCGCATACCGGCGAGCTTGAAAGGGCAAAAGCAATCCTGGAGAAGGATGGCGGCCTGCAGTGCGACGATCTGCGTGAAGGCGACGATTCCATTACCAGCACCTATATCTTTATTGTGAAGGAGCTTGCAAAGCGGGAAGGACGGGAGATCTCGGATTGTGACGTCACCGTACCGCAAAAAATCGATTTTCGGATGTTTCATTGAAAGCAGCCTGTATAGCAGAAAAGGATGTGATTGAATGAGATTGGACGGACATATTCATACAGGCCTTCGCGGGGATTATACCGGGACCAGCGAACGGGAAAAAGAAAAGCTGATGGCAAACCTGCATAAGGCGGGCTTCGACGGAGGAGTTATCCTGTCGGCTGACCCGGTCAAGTGCAGAGGCATGGACCCGCAAAAGCGCATGGAGGACGCGCTGGCCGTTTGCAAAGGGGAGGAGTATCTCTTCCCGCTGTATTGGATCAATCCGCTGGACTCCGACGCGGAAGATCAGGTGCAGGCGGCGGCAGACGCGGGCTTTGACGGCTTCAAAATGATCTGCAGCCGGTACGATCCGGGCTGCAAAGAAAGCATGCGCGTGCTGGAGAAGATGGCTTCGCTGAACAAGCCGGTTCTTTTCCACAGCGGCATCTGCTGGGACGGCTTCAATTCGGCAAACCACAACCGCCCGGGTAATTTCGAAGCGCTGATCGAGATCCCGCATCTGCGTTTTACGCTGGCACATGTGTCATGGCCCTGGTACGATGAGTGCATCGCCGTATACGGAAAATTCTTAAATGCCCATTACATGCGGCCGGATCTGAGCTGCGAGATGTTCATCGACCTGACACCGGGAACGCCCCGCGGCTATCGGGAGGAGGTCTTCCGTCACATGGTCGCAAGCGAATATGAGTATCGCTATAATCTGATTTTCGGCACGGACTCGCTCACGACGGCTTACAACGTCTCCTGGGCGCGGGAATGGCAGGATCGCGACGATGCGCTCTATGACAAATTTGTTCGGGAGGACGTGGAGGACTTTAAGGATCACGTTTACTGCCGCAACCTGATGCGCTTCCTGGGCAAGAGCGACGAGAACCCGAGCATGAAGATCCCCATGGTGGCCGACAGCGATGGAGACGTATAAGGTACGTATCGTATCCACGGGGGCGGAGATCAGATCCGCCCCGACAGTGGAGGTGAGCTGCTTTTATCCGACGGGCAACTGTTATCGGCCGCGCACAACTGCGGCTATGGTCTATGTGCGGGGGAAGGGCTTTCTCGCCCGGATGAAGTGTTGGGAGACGGAGCCGAAAGCGGACGAACGGACCGCCGACTGCGACGTATACAAGGACAGCTGCCTGGAGTGGTTCGTCAACTTCGCTCCGGAAAAGGGGGACTGCTACCTCAATCTGGAGGGAAACGCCGCCGGTACACTCCATTGCAAGTACGGAAAGGACCGGTATGTGCGCATGACACTGTCCGAGCTCGGCGTGGAGATCCGTCCGACGGCGGAGGTCCGAATCCTGCCGGATCACTGGCAGATCGACTACTTCGTCCCGCTGGCGTTGGTCGTAAAGGTCTTCGGCAAGAACAGCTTTCAGCCGGGGGACCGGCTGCGTGGGAATTTCTATAAGTGCGGGGATGAAACGGCCGCGCCCCATTTCGGTATGTGGAATCCGGTAAAGGTTGAGCCGTTGGATTTCCACCGTCCCGATTATTTCGGCGAGTTGGTGCTTGTTTCGGATCCACACCAAAACTGAACAGAGCGGACATGTCTGCCTTGTCGGATGACTTGTCCGGAACAGGAGAAACAAATGCGTCTTTCGGAAAATGATGTTTTTTCGCAGATAACTGCTTATTATGGGTTCGGGGGGATCCTGAGATTGGCGGATCCCTTTGGCAACGGGCATATCAACGACACCTTTCTCCTAGTCTATGAGCAGGACGGAAGGACGGACAAATACGTGCTGCAGAAGATCAACAAGTATGTCTTCCACCATCCGGATGAGCTGATGGAGAACGCGGTCCGCGTTACAGAGCATCTTCGAAAGAAGATCAAGTCGTCCGGCGGAGACCCGGAGCGGGAAGTTCTCTGCTTTGTGCCTGCTCTCAACGGGAAGTACTATTACCTCGACGGCGACGGGGAATACTGGCGTATCTCGCGGTATATTGAGAATACGATCAGCCGGGATACGGCGGATTCGCCGGATGATCTGTATGTGACGGGCCTAGCCTTCGGACATTTCCAGAGCCAGTTGTCCGACTATCCGGCAGACAGCCTGTACTACACGATCCCCGGCTTCCACGATACCCGCAGCCGCTTCGAGCGTTTCAAGACCGTTTTGAAGAAGGACCTTGCCGGACGCGTGAAGGAATGCGAAAAGGAGATCGCCTTCATACTGGAACGGGAAAAGCTGGCCAGGTACTCCATGGACAGCTATGACCGCGGAGAGATCCCCCTGCGCGTTACGCACAATGATACCAAGCTGAACAACCTTCTCATTGACCGAGAGACTGGAAAAGCCATCTGTGTGATTGACCTGGATACGGTCATGCCGGGCTTCTCGATGAATGACTTCGGCGACGCCATCCGCAGCGGAGCGAGCACGGCGGACGAAGATGAAAAGGACCTTTCCAAAGTCCATTGCGATCTCGAGCGCTATGAGGCCTACACAAAAGGCTTTATCGAAGGCTGCAGCGGCAAGCTGACCCGGCACGAGATCGAGATCCTTCCCATGGGCGCGCTGGGGATTACCTATGAGCAGGCGGTACGTTTTCTGACGGACTATCTGGAAGGCGACGTTTACTACAAGACCGCTTACCCCGAGCACAACCTGATTCGCACCAGAACGCAGATGCGGCTGGTCGAGGAGATGGAAGCGCGGCAGGAAGAGATCAGACAGATTATCGAAAAATATATGTGAGTGATGCAGGATAGGACGGGGTGTAAGATGATTCGATTCGGTACAGGCGGATGGCGGGCAGAGATCGGGAAAGATTTTCAGATGGCCAATATCCAGTTGATCGCGCAGGCTTTGTCTGATCGCATCAACGACCTTGGTGAGAGCGATAAGCCGGTCGTGATCGGATATGATCGCCGCTTTCTGTCGGACACGGCGTCCAAATGGCTTGCTGTCGTCCTCGCGGGGAACGGGATCAAGGTCTGGCTGCTGCCGCGAAGCGCGCCTACGCCGCTTATTATGCATATCGTAAAAAAACAGGGCCTGCATTACGGTCTGGAGGTTACGGCATCCCATAATCCTTCCAATTATAACGGGATAAAGGTGATCGTTGAAGAAGGCCGGGACGCTCCTGTCAGCGTGACGGAAAACCTCGAGAGGCGCTGCTCGGAAGCCGGTCATATTCAAACGATCGATTTTGAAGCGGCTTTGCGTTGCCGGATCATCGAATACATACGCAACCCCTTCAATGATTTTCTGGATGATATTCTGGCGATTCTTGACGTCGAAGCGATTCGCAGGGCCGGCCCACGGCTGCTGTTTGATTCAATGCACGGCTCATCGAGCTATCCGCTGAATGTAATCTTTCACACAACGCGCTGCACGATCGATCAGATAAACGGCAATAAGGATGCATTCTTCGGCGGCATGATGCCTGCCCCGACGGAGCGCACACTCCAGATGCTGGCATTCCAGGTTGAAGCCGGCGGCTATGACCTTGGGCTTGGAATCGACGGAGACGGGGACAGACTGGGGATCATCGATTCCAACGGTGAGTATATCTCCGCCAACGACATTCTGGTACTGCTGTATTATTATCTCCATGAGTACAAGGGCTGGCACGGGCCGGTGGTGAGAAACCTGGCCACGACCCATCTGCTGGATCGCGTTGCCGGCGCGCTCGGAGAAAAATGCTACGAGGTGCCGGTCGGGTTCAAGTATATTTCGTCCAAGATGGACGAAGTGGACGCCGTTCTAGGTGGGGAATCCTCCGGAGGTCTGACAGTGCGCGGACATATCCACGGAAAGGACTCGATCTATGCGGCTGCCCTGTTTGTGGAGATGATCTGCAAGACCGGGCTGACGCCAAGCGCCATGATCGGTGACCTCAAGGCGCGCTTCGGTAACAGCGTGCTGGTCGAATACAATGCGCCGCTGGCAGACGGACAGAAGGAATCGCTACAGGCGCTGTTCGAGCGCGGAAAGCAGGGGTTGCTGACGGAAAAGGAACTCCCGTGGTTCGAGCCCGGCTATGTGAGGACGAATTTCATCGACGGCTGCAAGCTCTATTTTGCCGATGACTCGTTCGTCATCTGCCGTCCCTCCGGGACGGAGCCGCTGCTGAGGATCTTTGCGGAAGCTGCCGAGCGGGAACAGGCAGAGGCCTATATCGAGATCTGGAAAGCGTATTTGAAAAAGCTGTGATTTGATCGGCGAGAAATGTTTTGCGAGCGCATTAAAACCCCGGACAGTCGGAAGCATGCTTCCGCTGTCCGGGGTTTTCTGGCGTTGTAAGACTGATCGTCTGCTGTTAAATACCGTATGGGGTCGCTTATTGCAGCGCGCCCCCGCCAAGATATACTGTTTTCAGACTAAGCGCTGTGCCGCAGACCAGGAAATCCGCCCGTTTCCCCACGGCAATGGAACCGAAGCGGTCATCACAGCCCAACTGCTTCGCCGGGTTTAGGGTCGCCGCCCGGATGGCCTCGTCGCGGTCGACACCGAAAGCGATGGCTTTACGCAGACAGTCAAAGAGCGTAGAGGCGGAGCCGGCGATGGTCCCGTCTGCCAGCCGTGCGATCCCGTCAGCCAGAAACACCGCCTGGCCGCCCAGTTCGTACTCGCCGTCAGGCATTCCGCAGCAGCGCAGCGAGTCCGAGATCAGACAGATCCGCTCGGGGAATAGCTTGAAGCCCATCCTCACGGCGCTTTCATGCACATGCTGTCCGTCGCAGATGAGCTCAGCATAGACGTTTTTCCGCTCAGACGCGGCGCCGATGACGCCCGGCCGGCGGTGGTGGATGGCTGGCATGGCGTTGAATAAATGGGTAAGGTGTGAGGCGCCGGCCTCATATACGGCGCGTGCCTCCTCGTAGCTTGCATCAGTATGGGCCGCCGACACGGTGCAGAATCCGGAGGCCCTTTCGGCAAAGTCCGCTGCGCCCGGCAATTCCGGCGCCAGATCCACAATGCGGATCAGACCTCCGCAGTTTTCATAGAGCTTCTTGAAAGCGACAAAGTCCGGCATACGAAGATACGCCGCATTTTGAGCTCCTTTCTTTTTCTCCGAGAAGAAAGGCCCCTCCATATGGATACCCAGGAGCCTCGCGCAGTTTTCCGGCTGCTCGACGCAGAAGCGGTGTGCGGCGAAAAAAGCCCTGTCCAGCACTTCATAAGGCAGAGTCATGGACGCGGGGGCAAAACCCGTCACACCGTGTCTGAGCAGAAAGGCGGCCATGGTTTTCAGCCCCTCATAGTCGCCGTCGGAGAAGTCAACGCCGCAATTGCCGTGCGTATGGATGTCGATAAGCCCGGGGATGACCCAGGCACCATCCAGGTCCACAGCGCCAGGCTCACTTGTCCCGGGCGGCAGGAAATCCGTGAAAATGCCGTTTTCTACCCGGAAGGATGCTGAGACAAAGCCCCGCTCGGCAAAAAATACCCTGGCATTGGTAAAAAGCATGAAACCTGCCTCCTGAAAAAAACTATCCTATCTGCTGCCATCTTGTGGCTCTGCCTGACATTTTTATTGAATTATACCACAAAACATATCCTCAATCTACCGTAAAAAACGCAATGCGGTCGGCAAGGATACCATAAATAATTGAATCCTACCGGGCAGAAACAATTGGGTCGAATTTCGAGACGAAGTTGGGATCAACACGATCATGGTTTTTCCTGACTATCCTTGCTGTGTTCACCTCCTTTGACGATTTGTTCGCCATTGTAATGCGGCATACAAGCAATGTCATTGAACTCGTGGTTTACAAGCCTCTATTTATTCGCTGGTTTCAAAACATTGAAGCTGCTCGACAAAAAGAGGCCGGGCCGGAGACTCCGCTCCCCGTAGAAAATCAGAATCCCACAATCGACCCCAAAAAAGTTGTTATAGATGGGTGCAAGGTTGTCGTACATATTCAAGGTTCACAGCAGCGGAAGACCTTTATTATCGATACGGAGAAATACCCGGCGCAGAAAGCCTTTCTAGGTAAAGCAGTCGGATCAAGCGTTGTTTTGCAGGCTTACGGGAATGAAGGGCTTTTTATTATCGATGAAATAATCCAATAGGCTTCATAATTCCACTTGCAAAACTCAGGACTGATAGTTTTGAATTGAGGCGCACTAGATGGACCGTTTGTCAAAGGAGCAACGCCATAAGGCGATGTCGAACATTCGATCAAAAGATACATCAATCGAAATTAAGCTTAGAAAAGCGCTTTGGAAAAGAGGTTACCGGTATCGCAAGAATTTCCAAAAGCTGCCAGGGAAGCCGGATATAGCACTAACAAAACAGAGGATTGCTATATTCTGCGACAGCGATTTCTTCCATGGTAAAGATTGGTACACTGTTCTCCGCCCCCGTCTTCTGAAGGGATCAAATCCAGAATTCTGGGAAAAAAGATTCTTCGCAACATGGAACGAGACAAGGAGAACAATCTTGCTCTACTGAACATGGGCTGGATAGTGATTCGTTTTTGGGGAAGTGAAATCCAGAAAAATGTGGAGACTTGCATTGCAGTGATTGAGGAATGCATATTCGATCAAATGATTTCTGATAGCAACGCCCTGGGAGAAATGGACTTTGAAGAAATAGGCACAGAGTAACACCTTTTGGCGTATCTAGAGAAACGCCAAAAGGTATAAGGGGTGGGTGCATATATGGAAAGCCCAACCCGAGTCCAAAAGCCGAATAAAACGAAAATGCGAGACAGGCAGATGCAAGTTTGCACCCACCTGTCTCGCTTTCCGCTTGTATCAAGTGCTTTCCCCGGTAGATTCGCAAAAAAGTACACAGGCTATTTTATCATAGCCTGTGTACCGATGTGCGTTAGGACACCAGTAATCATACAATTCGGCGGTTCTTATTCAAAACAAGTGGTGGGTGCAAAGTGGGTGCGGATCATATAAAGATTATCGGCGTCCTCCTTTGCAATATACCTCCACATGAACTCTTTGGAGGTGAATCCTTCTTTGAAAGTCAGCCCGGTGCAGTGATATTGCCCATCCCGGAAGCAAAGTGTGGAAATGATGAAATGTCGTTGTGTCATTTGTTTGCTGCCGAAAAGATGGCAGCGTCAATGTGGGCCTTGATCTGTTCCGGCGTTTCATCAAAGCCGTATTTGATCCACTGATAGATGATGCCGAAATAACCGTAGGTGAAGAAGGACATCAGATAAGACAGATTCTTG
>CACZPA010000266.1 GCA_902782895.1 uncultured Eubacteriales bacterium | reverse complement strand
TTTCATATAAGGAAGGGCGAAATGCATCAGCGCGACAGCGCCTTTTGCCCGGCTGCCCATGAACAGATCCCAGTTCGCTTCATCCATTGTGGCGATATCACCGGTGCCCATGCCGGCTGCGGAATTCACGATGATGTCGATCCGGCCCCAGGTATCGATGGCGGTCTTCACCATTTCCTCGGCTGTCTTCCAGTTCGAGCAGTCGCCGTAGAAGGGTTTCGCTTCGCCGCCTTCGGCGAGGATCACGTTCGCAGTGCCTTCCGCATCGCCTTTCAGTCTGCAGAACTCTGCCCAGTCTTCTTCGGGCATATCTTCCTTGCGGTATTTCTGTGCGGAAAGGCCGTTCGGCTTTCTGTTATTGGTCAGGACCTTCGCCCCGAGCCTTGCGAGTCCGATGGCAATTCCCTTGCCGATTCCCTGTCCGGATCCGGATACGATTGCAACTTTTCCTTCAAGACATTTTTCCATTGTGGTCCCTCCTCATCTTCTCTTCATCGGAAACGTTTTACATTTCCGGTAATTTTATACTATTACTATAGCCATCATGACATTTTCAGGATATAATAAATCTGCAGAAAACCGTCATTTTCTGCAGATTCAACCATAGTCTGATCTACGGATGAAAGAAGAAGAGATGGAAATAACACTTGATTCGGATGCAGTCCTTCAGATGTTCTATGATTCCTTCAGGATCCCTGCCGGTATTTTTGACCGTTCCGGAAAGCTGCGGAAGCTCTTTTACGCCGGCGGGACACGGCAGACAAAAATGTACCTGGCGGATGCCGGCTCCATCCGGGACAAATGTGCCGGGAGCGGCCCGGCGGATCCTGCCGAGCTTCTTCTGGACGGAAACGGCTCCTGTTGGTGCTGTATTCCCGGACAGGATGACAGCATTCTGCTCGGGCCGGTCCAGACAGGCCGGAATCCCCTCTTCGCCTATGAAGGCATTCCCGAGCATACCGGAAAAGGATTCCTGAACATTTCCCGGTATGTCGTATCCCTCCTGTACGGAAACGGAAGGCCTCTGATCGATAAGGAGGATGCCTATACGGAAGCATTTGCCGCCAGACAGATGTACAAAAAAGATTACTCCGATGTAGAGCTGCAGAGCTTTGACGAGCTTTTCCTCTGCGTCATGACCGGCGACAGAACCCGGCTGGATGCTTACCTGCATTCCGGAAGCTATCTTCAGTATCTGGATGATGTGATGCCGGACATGCAGACGGCCAGGACCGTCTTCCAGTTCAATCTCGCAAAGACCTACCACAGTGCCCAGCAGTCCCGGGTCCCGATCACGGATCTGACGCCGCTCGTGGATATGTATCTGTCCGAATCCGCCGGGTACCGGTCCGTGGCAGCTTATCAGTCCGGCATGCTGCGCATGCTCTATGATTTTACGCGCTATGTCAGCCAGTACATGGATGAACGCTACTCGCCCCTGGTCAACCAGGCGATCATGCGGATCCGGGAGCATATCTATACCCAGCTTTCCGTGGAGGATGTCGCTGCGTACTGCATGGTCAGTATCTCCACGCTGCAGCACCGTTTCAAATCCGAGACCGGCATGTCCGTAAAAGAAAAAATACGCCGGTCCAAAATGGAACGGGCGTGTTTTTTCCTGAAAAATACGGATCTTTCCTGCAGCGATATCGCTTACCGTCTGGGCTTCGGCTCCCAGAGCTATTTTATCAAGCAGTTCCGGGCCATGACCGGCATGACGCCGGCGGAATACCGGAAGTGAGGGGCAGGAAAACCGCCCCTTACTGGTCCCCGCGCATCCTCGCGGAGCGTATATCTTGGCCGGAGATTGGACTCCCGCCAAGACAAGCTTGTTTTTCTCCTTCTGTCTGTCCTCTGGGGGCTCCTATTCCTCCGTAAATGCCAGTATTGCCTTCACCGTTTCCGCCTGTTGTTCTTCGCGGGTGATCAGCGCTTTTTTGTCGCCTTTCTGTTCTCCGTAATTTCCGAACTGCGCGTGATTGCCGCCGTCGAGGATCACCTTTTCCGGTGCCGTTTCAAAATACGGATCCCCCTCCGCAAGCTTTTGCGGATCCAGAACACCGTCTTCGCTGCCCCAGATCTCAATGGATCTTTCATCCACTTCCGCAGCCGGGTACGCCGCCAGCAGGATCAGACCGTCCAGATCATTTTTCCCGGCAAAAGAAGCTGCCATCACACCGCCGAGCGAATGCCCGCCGATATACCAGTGATCATAATCATACTGTGTCATGATCCCGGAAGCTTTATCGACGCCGAATATCGCCAGGTTTCCCGGCATCTTTACCAGAAAGCAGTCCACACCGGATTCCGCCAGCCGGCCAAGCAGCGGCGCATAGGCTGTGTACTCTACTTTCCCGCCCGGATAGAAGATCAGCGCGGTATCCGTTCCCGGGCCATCCAGCAGCAGGCCATCGCCCGTCTCGGTGACAGCGACATTGCCGCCCGGATCATTCAGATAAGCGAACGCATCCTCCGAAGCAGGATAATCATTCATCACATAAGCTGCACATCCAGCCGCCAGGACGATCAATACCAAAGCGGCTGCCCTCAA
>CACZPA010000265.1 GCA_902782895.1 uncultured Eubacteriales bacterium | reverse complement strand
TCCCGGTCGGACACCGCGACGACGCTCGGCGCGGCGATGCTGGCGGGAGTTGGCTGTGGCGTATTTGCGTCCTATGAAGAAGCTGTCAGCCTCACCGCGCGCGTGTGCGATGAATACGTGCCAAACGGCGGGAACGCGGCGGTTTACGACAAGAACTACAGGATCTACCGTTCTTTATATGAAAATCTGAAAGACCTGATGAAAGAGGAGGCAAAATAATGGAAACAATGATGGCGGGAGTCGTGCACGCGAAGAACGATATCCGGTACGAAGCAGTGGAAAAACCGGCGGTCGGGCCGGGTCTTGTCCGGATTAAGGTCAAATATACCGGAATCTGCGGCTCGGATGTCCCACGCGTAAACGGTGACGCGTGCCATTTCTTCCCGAATATTCTGGGACATGAATTCTCAGGGACCGTCGACGAGGTCGGAGAGGGCGTGAAGACACTGCTTCCGGGCGACCGTGTAGCGGGTGTGCCGCTTGTGCCCTGCATGGAATGCGAAGACTGCAAGCGCGGCAATTTCTCGCTGTGCAAGCATTATAGCTTTATCGGGTCGCGGCAGTTCGGAAGCTTTGCCGAGTATGTCGTCGTGCCGGAGCAGAACGCGGTCAAGGTCGGCAACGCGGTTTCTTTCGAGAAGGCAGCCCTTTTTGAGCCCGCGACGATCGGCCTGCACGGGCTGGAGCGCGTGGATTTCAAGGGCGGCCGGACGGTCGCGATCCTTGGCGGCGGCACGATCGGCATGATGACCATGCAGTGGGCGCGGATTTTCGGCGCGGGCAAGCTGGTTGTCTTCGATCTGCTGGACGAGCGGCTCGCGCTCGCCAAGAAGCTCGGCGCGGACGAGGGTGTGAATACGTCCGATCCGGAATTCATGCAGAAAGCCATGGAGCTCACCGGCGGCCGGGGATTCGACTATGTCTATGAAACCGCCGGCAGCACGGTTACGATGAAGATGGCTTTTGAGCTTGCGGCCAACAAGGCGAACGTGTGCTTTATCGGCACGCCGACAAGAGAACTGTCCTTCTCCGTGCGCGAATGGGAGAATCTGAACCGCAAGGAGTTCAATCTGACGGGATCGTGGATGTCGTATTCCGCGCCGTTCCCGGGACATGAGTGGACGCTGACGGCTGCTTGCATGGAGGACGGCCGCTTCCGTTTTGACGACGAGCTGATCTATAAGATCGTGCCGCTGTCGCGGATCGCAGAGGCTTTTGAATGGTACAAGACGCCCGGCCTTGTCAAGGGCAAGATTCTGATCGACAGTGAAGCTTGAGAAGACGGACGAGATATGCGTCCGGCAGAATAAGAGGTGACAGAAATGGAAAGAATCGATCCTGCGAGAATCCCGCAGAGGACACTTTATACCGGCGCGAAAATGCCGGCGATCGGACTGGGTACGTTTGGATCCGATCACGCGTCTGCTGAGCTTGTCGCGAGCGCCGTACGAAGCGCGATTGAGATGGGCTACCGGCATTTTGACTGCGCGGCCTGCTATGGCAACGAGAAGGAGATCGGCGAGGTTTTCGAGAATGCGTTTGCGGTAGGGACAGTTCAGAGGGAAGAGCTTTTTATCGCGTCAAAGGTCTGGAACGATCGGCACGGCGCGCGGGACGTGATCGCGGCCTGCGCAGAGACGCTGCGCGACCTGCGGCTCGATTATCTCGATATGTACTATGTGCACTGGCCTTTCCCGAATTACCATCCGCCATTCTGCGACGTGGACGAGCGCAATCCCGACTCCAAGCCGTTCAACGTGGAGCGTTATATGGGCGTCTGGCGGCAGATGGAGCGGCTCGTCGACATGGGGCTTGTCCGCGCGATCGGCATGTCCAATATGACGATTCCCAAGCTTGAGGCAGTCCTGCCGCTTGTACGGATCCGTCCCGCAGCGGTGGAGATGGAGCTGCATCCGGCATTCCAGCAGCAGGAGCTCTATGATTACATCAAAGCACAGGGGATCGAGCCGGTCGGTTTCTGCCCGCTCGGTTCACCGGACCGTCCGGAAAGGGACAAAACGCCGGACGATATCGCGGATCTGCAGATGCCGGAAGTCGTCGCGATCGCGCAGGCGCATCAGGTCCACCCGGTCCTTATTGCTCTGAAATGGGCGGTACAGCGGGGACAGACCCCGATTCCTTTTTCCACCAAGGAGAAAAACCTGTATTCCAATCTGAAATGCGTTACGGAAGATCCGCTGACCGACGAAGAGATGCGGATTCTCGCCGGCTGTGAGCGGAATAACCGCCTCGTCAAAGGGCAGGTTTTCCTGTGGCCTGGCGCGTCCGACTGGAGAGAGCTCTGGGACGAGGACGGCACGCAGCGGTACTGGGAGCAGGAGTAAAAGGCACATTACGGGATCGGGCGTTAGCAGGCGTTCCTGGGCTGCGCAGGTATTCCCAGACCACAGGTATCCCCAGATTGCCCAGGCAAAACCGTCCATGTCGCTCCCAGAGCTCGTTGCGGGATTCGTTTTGAGGATGGAGATCCGTCCCTCGTGTCTGGCCTGAGGGCTTCCAAGAAGAAAATCAGGCAAGAATCATCAGATTTTCTGCTTCACAGATCAATTTCAGTCGGTTGAAGACGATCTCAGCAGAATTATCGAAAAAAACATCTGGATACAGTTCTTTTTCTGTCCGCAACATACAAACATAGAGCTTCTACAAAAAGCGGGAGCATCGCGAACGGCTTTGGCAATAGCCTTAGCTGTAAGCGATGCTCCCTTTTAATATGAATTCATTTTACGATCTGCGGCCTACGCGCGCTTGAGGACTACGCGCACTCGCGGCCTACGTGCGCTTGCGACCTTCGCGCTTAGTCGTTCTTAATGTGCACGTCCAACTGACGGAAGGGGATCTCGATGTGGTTTTCGTTCAGTAGGTTGTAGAGATCCTCCTGCATGGCGAACCATGTGTCCCAATAGTCTTCTTTTTTCATCCAGAAATGTACGATGAAATCGATGGATGACTGCGACATTGCGCTCATTGTGCAGAACGGCGCGGGATCCTTGAGAATCTTCGGATGATTATCGGTATATCCGAGGATCAGCTCACGGACTTTGGCCGGATCGGTGCCGTACGCGACGCTGAGCGTCAGATAGTGAAAAGATGGCGGATGCCGGCCTGAAGCAAATCTCGGCCGCAAGCCGATGCCGAATCAAAGCCGATGCCCGACCCAAAGCCGATGCCCGACCCAAAGCCGATGCCGGCCTGAACCGGCGGCTTTTACAGTTCGGAGATCTCTTCCTGCTCCACAACGCGGAATTTACGGGTTATAAGCGCCGCGGAAGCTCTGTCTTCGTTGTCCACACGGAAGATCATGTAGGCGTGATCGGCGTCTTTACCGCCGAGGAAAGCATACATGTATTCGATATTGACTTCGGCTTCGGTCAGAACCTGCAGGATCTTGTTCAGTCCGCCGGGTTCATCCGGGATCGCGCAGATGACAACAGGCGTCAGCGAGCAGACAAAACCTGCGGCCTTCAGTGTGGAAGAAGCTTCCAGAACATCGTCTACGATGATGCGGACGATTCCGAAATCCTTTGTCTCCGCCAGAGAGAGCGCGCGCATATCGATGGATGCCTTCGCAAGAACATCGGTCATTTTATTCAGCGTCCCCGGCTTGTTTTCCAGAAAAATGGAAATCTGTTTTACACTCATGAGTGAACCTCCTGATTCTGTCTGATATCATCGGGCAGACAGCCTGCAAGCAGGCTGGAGCATCTGCCGACGAGGTTAAATCTTGCGTTTGTCGATTACGCGGACAGCCTTGCCTTCGCTGCGGGCGATCGTCTGCGGCGCGACCAGATGTACATTGGCGCGGATTCCGAGCATGGACTGCAGGCCGCTCTCCAGCTGACGCTGACGGGCAGCGACCTCGCCCAGATTATCGGTGAACATCTCGGGCGTCATCTCAACCTGAACATCCAGTGTATCCGTATTGTTGACACGGTCGACAAGAATCTGATAATTGGCCGGATAACCGCTGTTGAGCAGTACGGTCTCGATCTGCGACGGGAATACGTTGACGCCGCGGATGATCAGCATGTCGTCGGTACGGCCCTTCGGCTTGTGCATCTTGACAAAGGTACGTCCGCAGGAGCATTTCTCGTGGCTGAGAGAAGTAATGTCTCTCGTGCGGTAGCGCAGCAGCGGGAAAGCTTCCTTATCCAGAGAGGTGAAGACGAGCTCTCCGTCGGTTCCGTCCGGCAGGACCTCGCCGGTCTCCGGATCGATGATCTCCGCGATAAAATGGTCTTCGTTAATATGCATGCCGGACTGGTCGGAGCACTCGAAGGCCACGCCGGGGCCGGAAAGCTCAGTCAGGCCGTAAATATCATAAGCCTTGATGCCCAAGGTATTCTGGATATCCTGCCGCATTTCCTCAGACCAGGCTTCCGCGCCGAAGATACCGGCCTTCAGC
>CACZPA010000264.1 GCA_902782895.1 uncultured Eubacteriales bacterium | reverse complement strand
TCATGATCAGGGCCTATCCGATTCTGGAAAAGATACCGGGTCTGCTTCCATTCCTTTGGATCTACAGACCGTTTGCCAGACTGTTTAGCGGCCGCAGCATAAAAAGAGCAGTTTCCGAGATCAAAGCGCTCAGAAAAATAGATAATCCATAATTACACCACGACGAACAAACGGCGGGCAAAGCTTTTGGAATGCTTGACAGAATCACCTGCCGGCAATATAATATTTTTACAGACACATACAGTTTCTATTTTTATTTTTTACAGGGGGTATTATAATGGCAGAATTTTTTGGGAGAAGGGCTCCGGAGCTGGGCTTTGGTCTGATGAGACTTCCCCGTGATCCAGAGACGAAGAAAATCGACGTAGCACAGGTCAGCAAGATGGTCGACGCGTTCCTGGACGCCGGACTGACCTACTTTGACACCGCGTATGTTTATGAAGGATCTGAAGAGGCGACGAGAGAGGCTCTTGTAAAGCGTCATCCGCGCAACACCTACACCCTGGCCAGCAAGCTCAACGCGAACGCGGCCAAGGACGAGGCGGATGCCAAGAATCAGATCTATGTAAGCCTGGAGCGCACGCAGGCGCAGTATTTCGATTACTATCTGCTGCACGCTCTGTCTGAGAACAACATCCAGAAGTACTATGACTATCACCTGTTCGATTATGTGCAGGAGCTGAAGGCAAAGGGACTGGTCAAGCACATCGGCTTCTCTTTCCACGGCTCACCGGCGCTGCTGCAGCAGATTCTGGACGAGCATCCGGAGCTGGAGTTCGTTCAGCTGCAGCTCAACTACATCGACTGGGAGAATCCGAAGGTCGCTTCCCGCCAGAACTATGAGATCGCGGTCGCACACAATATGCCGATCGTTGTCATGGAGCCGGTAAAAGGCGGCACGCTGGCAGCTCTTCCGCCAGAGATCGACAAGATCTTCAAGGACGCTGAACCCGAGATGTCCACCGCTTCCTGGGCAATCCGCTATATCGCTTCCAAGCCCGGTATTTTCACGGTCCTTTCCGGCATGTCCAATATGGAGCAGGCTGAGAACAATCTGTCCTACATGGCAGACTTCAAGCCTCTGACCGAGGATGAGGAGCAGAAGGTCGCGCAGGTCGTAGAAGCGCTTAACAGCGTGCCTAAGATTCCGTGCACGGCTTGCCATTACTGCACCGAGGGCTGCCCGATGCAGATCCCGATTCCGGATATCTTCGGTGTTGTGAACGATTATCTGGTATACCAGAATCTGGACGCTGCCAAGAACCGCTACGGTTGGGTTACTCGCAAAGGCGGCAAGGCTTCTGACTGCATCGACTGCGGACAGTGCGAGGATCAGTGCCCGCAGCACATCGCGATTCGCGACGAGCTGAAGAAAGCAGCGGAGCTGTTCGAGGATTAATCCGTATAGCCGGGGGTTTCCGGCAGCGGATTCTCAAAGCAACAGACGCAAAGGCGCTATCTCCTTAAGGAGACCGGCGCCTTTTTCTTGACTTTTCGAACGGACAAGAGTACAATATAGATTTGGATTATACTTGTTGGAGCGGACTATGGGAAGAGCTTTTTCCGACATATTTACAGGTTGTTCATAACCTATTCAAATATATCCGCTATAATGAGATAAACTGATAATCAGGAGGAGAAGACCTTGATAGAAGTAAAGAATCTGGTTAAGAGATACGGCAATCATCTGGCACTCGACAACGTATCTTTTACCGTGGAAAACGGCGAGGTCATTGGTTTCCTCGGCCCTAACGGAGCGGGTAAGTCCACGACGATGAATATCATCACGGGCTATCTGTCTTCCACAGAGGGAGAGGTGCTGGTGGACGGCGTCAGCGTCCTGGACGAGCCGGAGAAGGCGAAAAAGAAGATCGGTTATCTTCCGGAGATTCCGCCGCTGTATACAGAAATGACAGTAGAGGAGTATCTGCTTTTTGTCTGCCAGCTGAAAGGCGTTCCCGCGGACAAGCGCGTGGAGACTATTACGAGAATCACGAGACAGACAAGGATCGCGGACGTGCGGAAGCGTCTGATCCGCAACCTGTCCAAAGGTTACAGACAGCGTGTCGGCATCGCGCAGGCGCTGGTCGGCGATCCGGACGTGCTGATCCTGGACGAGCCGACCGTCGGCCTTGACCCGAAGCAGATCACAGAGGTCCGTTCCCTGATCAAGGAGCTTTCCGAGACGCATACGCTGATCATCAGCTCCCATATCCTGGCCGAGGTGCAGAATGTCTGCACGCGCGTCATCATCATCAATAAGGGACGTATCGTCGCGACGGATACGCCGGAGAATCTGGCCAAGTCTTCTGTCAAGTCCAATAAGCTGGAAATGCGCATCAAGGGACCCAAGAACGATGTGCTGAACGGAATTACCGCGATCGAGGGCGTAACGTCCGCCGAGATCGTACGGATCCGTGAGGAAGGGTCTGTCGATATCGATATCGACACAGACGATGAGCACGATATCCGTGAAGCAGTGTTTGAATTCTGCAGCGCGAACCATTATCCGATCCTGCAGATGCGGAGTCTGGAAGTCAGTCTGGAAGACATCTTCCTGCAGATCACCGGAGAAAGAGAGGCCAGAAGATCATGATAGCTGTTTACCTGAAGGAACTCAAGAGCTATTTCAAGACGCCGCTTGGATATGCTTTCATGGCGTTTATGCTGGTCCTGTTCGGCATCTATTTCATGCTGTACGGACTGTTCTATCATAACGCGGACTACAGCCTTGTGCTGAATGCCGTAACGATGCTGATCCTCTTCGCGCTGCCGCTTCTGACGATGCGGATGTTCTCCGAAGAGATGCACAATAAGACCGATCAGCTGCTCTTAACCTCGCCGGTTCCGGTCTGGAAGATCGTGCTCGGCAAGTATCTGGCGGCCATGACGCTGTTCGCGATCGTGCTGGTCATCACAGTGCTCCAGCCGATCGTTCTGCACGCGCTTGGCGGAGCGGTTCCGACCGAGAAGGTTATCGGCGGATATATCGGCTTCCTGCTGTACGGCTTTGCGTTCATCTCGATCGGCATGCTGATCTCCGCGCTGACGGAGAATCAGCTCGTCGCCGCGCTCGCGAGCATCGGCGTTTTCATGCTGATCTTCCTGCTGGACGGCATTACCAGCCTGCTTCCGACTTCCCATATTTTCGCGATGAGCTGCCTGATCGTAGCGATCCTGCTGCTCAGCTTCCTGATCTACCGCGCGATCCGCAACATCTATGTGACGGGTATCGTCGCGGTCGTCGGCATCGCGGCGGCGATCCTGCTGTTCTTCTTCGTACCGACCTTCTATGAGAACCTTCTGACCAAGGTCAGCGACTGGGCAAGCCTTGTCATCCGTTACTCTGATTTCTACACGGGCGTTTTCGACTTTTCGAATGTCGTCTTTTATATCTCCTTCTCTGTTCTGATGATCTTCTTTACCGTTCAGATCATCGAGAAGAGAAGGTGGAGCTAAGGGGAGGGTATAGACATGGCTAAACTGAATTTCAAGAATGCCGCCCGCAACAACAAGAATCTGAAATACGGCGGATATATGACGATCGTGATGATTTTCGCGGTGATCGCGATGATCGTCGTCAACCTTCTCTTTGAACAGCTGCGCCTCAAGGTCGACCTGACGCCGGAGCAGCTGTATACCATCGGTGCCAAGTCCAAGATCATTCTGGAGGATCTGGATGAAGACGTGACCATTACCGGCCTGTATGTAACCGGACGGGAGACCACCGAGGCAGTTACGCTGATCGAGGATTATATCAAGAACAGCAAGCATATCTCCTATAAACAGGTGGATCCGTACACCAATCCGGATTTTGTCGCCAAGTATAAGGAAGATACGGAGACAATCGCGGCTAACAGCCTGATCGTTGAGAATAACGAGACCGGCAAATTCAAGATCGTGTCTCAGAATGATCTGTATGAATATCAGCAGACCCAGTCTTCGAACTTCTATGATACGTCCTACGAGATTACAGCGTTCCGCGCGGAGGAAGCGCTGACGTCCGCGATCCAGTACGTTACAAATACGAATACGCCTGTCCTGTATACCCTGACGGGTCATGGAGAAAGCGCGCTCGCTTCCGGCATGACTTCCATGCTGAAGAAAGCCAATTTCGACCTCAAGGAATTCAATTTCATGAATTCCGCGCAGAAGCTGGAGGCCAATAACTATACGGTCCTTCTGATCAATAATCCGATGCAGGATATCTCGGATTACGAGCTGCAGGACCTGGAGAATTACCTCGAGGCCGGCGGCAATCTGCTGCTGAACCTTTCCGTTAATTATCCGGAAGGGCTCAAGAATTTCACTGCGCTGCTGGAGCGTTATGGCGTAGCGGTCGAGCATGGCTCATTGGTTGAGTCTGATCCGAATTACTATTACTACTATTCGAATCTGCTGATTCCGGAGCTGGGTGACAGTGATGTTCTGGAAGGCATCTCTGCGAATACCGTCGCCGTTCTGACACCTATCGCGATCAAGCAGCTTCCGAACCGCAACGCAGCGACTGAGATTACGGAGCTCCTGACGACCTCCGATCACGCGATCATCAAGAAGAATCCGGAGAGCAAGGATCTGGATTTTGAAGAGGGAGACGAGCAGGGCAAATTCGATCTGGGCCTGATGATCAATGAGGCCGTTTCCAAGGACGGTAAGCTGTACTATACGAAGTTCGCGCTGTTCAGCAGCTCTTATATGTTCGACAGCGACGTCGGATATATGACCGCAGGCAACTACAATCTGTTCCTGAATACACTGAATACGCTGCAGACCGAGGTTGATACGCTGTATATCGATCCGAAGGAATATGTTTCTACGGATGTCGTGATCTCCGCCGGACAGCTCGTTATCTGGAGCGCGGTATTCGTAATCGCGATCCCGCTCGGTGTACTGATCGCCGGTCTTGTGATCTGGTCACGGAGGAAGCGTCTATGAGCAAAGGCAAGAAGCTGATCATATTCGGGATCATTATCGCGCTGCTGGCAGGAGCGGCGGCGGGCATTTCCGCGCTGCGCAAAAAGGGCGTGATTCCGGATGACGAATCATCTGAAGAGTCTTCGCGGATTATCGAAAACTCCAGTGTACAGGTCCTTGACTATGATCCGGAGGAGATCGAGTCCATTAAGGTCGTCAACGAGAAAGCTACCTACACACTTGTTTCTTCGCTGGAGACAGAGAAGGATGAAAGCGGCAACAACGTAACCACACAGAAGTGGGTCATGGCGGAACATCCCGACTGGGAGCTCGCGTCGGACGCAGTCAACAATCTGGTAGGAATCGCGAAAGGCCTGCGCCGGATTTCTGTAGTAGCGGAGGATAAGAATTCCGCGAATCTGTCCGGATTTGGACTGGCGAAGCCGGTTTCGGACATCACCATCGAATATACGGATGGCAATAAGGTTACTGTGAGCGTCGGTGATCTGACACCGGACGGATTCTATCGCTACGCGATGATTTCCAGCGAGAAAGAGATCTATACGGTTTACAAGTCCGTTGATACGTACGCGGAGTATACGCTGACCAATCTGCGGAATATCGTGATCGACTCGATTCATTCGGACGAAACGCTGTACTATCTGCTGGCGGAGAAGAAGGACGAGCGTCCGATCGAACTCGTTTATTCCGAGGAAGAGCGCGAAGGACTGTACGATCCGTATCATCTGCGTTTTGTTTCTCCGTACACGGCACCGTCCGCGATCCTGAGCGGCAATGTCATGGAGAACTTCGCTTCCTACGGAACGCCGGAGATCGCCGAGCTGATCGAAACAGACACAAAGGATTTCGCGAAATACGGGCTTGCGGAGGACGATTTTGAGTATCATCTGAAGCTGACAACGCGTGTTGAAGTGGTGGATGAATCCGCCGCTTCGCAGGCCGCGGAAAGCTCCTCGAATCCGCCGAAGCAGTATGAATATCATGGCGTGGATTATTACTTCGGCAAGGAAGCGGGAGACGGACTGATCTACTTCCGTGAAGCGGATTCCGCGGATGTCTATACGGTAAACGCGGACGTGATGGATACCTACAGCTTTGTGCCGTTCGATTATCTGCAGAAGCTGCTGTACCTGTTTCCGATCGACAGTCTGGATTCCTTCTCCTTTACCGCGAAGAGGACGCCGGACGCGAAGTATGAGACGCATACGGGATCGGTGCTGCGTCAGGATGAAGCGGATGTCGACAGCGCGGAGGATTCTTCCGCCAAGCGCCTGGAGGTCTATTATTTCGACGATATTCTGACTGACGAAGACCTGTTCAAGGATATCTATCAGCTGCTGATCGGTATCCGGTTCGATTATGAGATCCTGGATGAGACGCCGGCGTATGATCCGAACGATAAGATCACGATCCAGTATCATCCTCTGGAAGGAAAGACGGTCACGGTAGAGCTGTACCGGCTCAGTGATCTGTATTATGTGACGCAATTCGGCGACACCTGGATGGCCTGCAATATGCAGCAGATCAAGACGCTGTGGGAGAAGACCGACCTGGCGCTGGCTGAGGAGTAAGAGCACAGTATAAGAAAAGGCGGATCCTTCTCCGGCAAACATTGCTTATAGGGGAAGAATCCGCTTTTAGCATAAGGAGGGCAGTGAAGAATGACACCCAGAGAGAAAATCCTGCAGGGAGAGACCACACTCGGACTGGAATTCGGTTCCACCCGGATCAAAGCAGTCCTGACGGACAGAGAGGGACAGATCTTAGCCGAGGGCGGACACGCCTGGGAGAACCGCTATGAGAACGGTATCTGGACCTACAGCATGGAGGATATCGAAACAGGCTTTCGGGCCTGCTACGCGGAGCTCGCGGCCGATGTGCAGAGCCGTTACGGAGTGCCGCTCACAACGATCGGAGCGATCGGCATCAGCGCCATGATGCACGGATATATGCCGTTTGATGAAAACGGGACACTGCTCGTACCTTTCCGCACCTGGCGCAACAACAATACCGGCGCGGCTTCGGAGAAGCTGACAGAGCTTTTCCGGTACCCGATCCCGCAGCGCTGGAGCATCGCGCATCTGTATCAGGCGATCCTGAACGGAGAGGAGCATGTTCCGCAGATCCGCTATATGACGACACTGGCCGGTTTCATTCACTGGAAGCTGACAGGACGCAAGGTCATCGGCGTCGGAGAAGCTATCGGCATGTTCCCGGTGGATCTTGCCGCCCGTAAATATAACGAAAAGATGGTCGGACAGTTTGAAGAGCTGATCAAGGATCACGCGTATCCCTGGCATCTGACGGATATCCTGCCCGAGATTCTGTACGCAGGAGACGAAGCAGGATGCCTGACGGAAGAAGGCGCGCGTTTCATGGACCCGACAGGGACACTGCAGGCCGGTATTCCGTTCTGCCCGCCGGAAGGCGACGCGGGGACAGGTATGACCGCGACTAACAGCGTCGGCGTGTATACCGGAAACGTGTCCGCGGGTACGTCCGTCTTCGCGATGATCGTACTGGACAAGCCGCTTTCCAGGCCATATCCCGAGATCGACCTTGTGGCGACACCCTCCGGCAAACTGGTCGCGATGGTGCATTCTGACAACTGTACGACCGCGCTGAACGCCTGGACGGGCCTGTTCGACGAATACGCGAAGCTGCTCGGTGTGGAGCAGACACCGGATGAGCTGTACGGAAGGCTGTACCGCAAGTCTCTCGAGGCGGATCCGGACGCGGGCGGACTGCTTGCCTACGGTTATTACAGCGGAGAACACATCACCGGATTCGAGAAGGGATGCCCGCTCTTCGTGCATCCGGAATCCGCGAAATTTACTCTTGCTAATTTCATGCGGACACATCTGTATACATCGGTCGGAGCGCTTACGATCGGCATGGAGATTCTGAAAAAGGAAAACGTCCGGATCGACCGGATCCTCGGACATGGAGGACTTTTCAAGACCAAAGGCGTCGGCCAGCAGATGCTCGCAAACGCGCTGAACGCTCCGGTATCCGTCATGCCGACGGCCGGTGAAGGCGGACCGTGGGGAATGGCGGTTCTGGCTTCCTATATGAAGTATAAGGAAGCGGGCGAGACTCTGGAGGAATACCTGAACCGGGCTGTCTTCGCGCAGACAGAGAGCGAGACGCTGGATCCGCAGCCGGAAGGCGTTGCAGGATTCAAGGCTTTCCTGGAGAGATACCGTGCGGGACTGAAGATCGAGCAGGCGGCTGTCGACAGCGGCCTTGCCGAGCATGAATAAGGAAGGAAACCGTTATGCTTAAGAAACTGAAAAAACAGGTTTATGAAGCGAATATGGCGCTTCCGCGCCACGGCCTTGTGATCTTCACATGGGGCAATGTCAGCGGAATCGATCGGGAGCGCGGCCTTGTCGTCATTAAGCCTTCCGGAGTTGAATATGACACGATGGAAGTGGACGATATGGTCGTAGTCGACATGGAAGGTAATGTGGTCGAGGGACATTACAAACCGTCCTCCGACACGGCGACCCATCTGGAGATGTATAAGGCTTTCCCGGAGGCGGGAGGCATCGTTCACACGCATTCCACGTGGGCGACGATCTACGCGCAGGCGGGACTGGAGATTCCCGCGCTCGGTACCACGCACGCGGATTATTTCTACGGCGCGGTTCCCTGCACGCGCAGGATGACGCCGGAAGAGATTGCGAATGACTACGAAAAGAATACCGGGCTTGTGATTGCCGAGACGTTTGCGGGCCGCAATCCGAGCGATGTGCCGGCGGTTCTGGTCAACAGCCACGGGCCGTTTACCTGGGGCAAGGACGCGGACGAAGCGGTCTATCATGCCGTTGTCCTGGAGCAGGTCGCGAATATGGCTTATCATACGGCCGCGCTGCGTGCGGTAAACGCAGCGGATCCGATGCAGCAGGAGCTTCTGGACAAACATTTCCTCCGTAAACACGGAGCGAACGCGTATTATGGACAGACTTGACTGCATGAAGAGGACACACGGCCGCAGGGCCGCGGCACCGAGATGGCTGCTGCTTCTGTGTGTTCTGATGCTGACGATGGGGACACTTCGGGGGCTTCCCGTGAAAGCGGCGGAGGTCGAAGTGACGCTTACGTTGAGCGCAGAGGAAGTGCAGGTCGGCGACTGGGTGGAAGCGGAGCTTATATTTACCAGCGATACAAAGCTCGCGGGCGTATACGCGCACATCACATACGATCCGGCGGTACTGGAATATTCGGGAGGAGACGCGGACGGTGACACCGGCTCGCTGACCATCACCCGGATGGAAGAAACGGCCGAAGAGATGCTTTCCTATACGCTGAGCTTTAATGCGATCGGACAGGGAAGTACAGAGATCAAGGTGACGGAGAGCGGCATGTATAACGAAGCTGCCGAGAATATCGGCTCTCCGACGACATCAGCTACTCTTGTGATCACGTCCGGCATCCAGCTTTCGTCCAATTCATCGCTGCAGAATCTGATGCCTTCCTATGGAACGCTGCAGCCTGCTTTTGCGGCGGATATCTACGATTATTCTCTGGAAGTGCCCAATGAGATCGATTCGGTGGTTCTGACCGCGGTCGCGGCGGATCCTACCGCTGCGGTGGAGGTCGGCGGCATCGGAAGTCTTGCCGTCGGGGAAAACCTCCGTCCGGTTACGGTCATCGCGCAGGACGGATCGACTTCCGTCTATACGGTGCATGTTTTCCGTGCGGAATCAGAGGAATCCTCCGGAGAAGAATCCGGCGAGGAGAACTCAGACGACGAAGAATCGCATGAAACAGCCTTTTTCAAGGTTTCGGGACTGACACTGTATCTGCAGTCCGCCCCGGAGAACGCGAAGCCGCCCAAGGGCTTCAACCTGACCACGATCACTTACGCGGACGCGAATTATCTCGGCGCGATCGCGCAGGACGGCGATGATATTCTGCTGTACCTGACGGATTTCCGCGGTGAGAACGGCGCGTTCTACTATTATGACGCGGAGTGGAATTCCTGCCGTAAGGCGGCCTATGTGCAGCAGGACGGGACACTTTATGTTCTGCTGAACGCCGAGGAGAGCGATCTGCGCCCGGAGGACGCGCACGTTGAGACGGTCGAGATTGACGGCTACTCGGTGCAGGCGTATATCGCGGACGGCAGTACCGCTGCCGACGCGTCGGATTATATCGTTTACAGCAAACACGATGAAAAGCTCTATACCTATACTCCTGCGTCCGGACGGCTTGCGGAGTATGTCCCGCCGGCCGTTGAGCCGGAGGAATCGGCTGCAGAGAGCATGGTAGAGGAAAATGCTGCGGAAGAGAGCTCTTTCGAGTCTGAAGCTGTGCCCGCTGAGAATAAGCCGGATGACGCAAAACAGGATAAGAGCTCAGGAGGTATTTTGGGAGTGCTCAGCAGATTTTCCGGATTTGTCCGTTATATTCCGTATTTGATGATTCTGCTTGCCGTAATCGCGCTGATCCTGCTTCTGATGATCATTATTCTCGCGGTTTCCACCAGGAAGCGCGCGAAGAAGACGGCAAAAGGCGCGAAGACGCAGAACGGCAGGCTTTCGCAGGAGACGCGCAGACTGCAGACGACAACGGCTGCGGCGCAGGACTCCGCGGCAAAACAGCAGCCGGAGGATCCGGAGGATATTCCGCTGGATCCGGGCGCTTTTGGCTCCTGGAAAGAATCCACGGGTAAAGTGCCGGTCAGCAAGATGACAGAAGTGCATACCACACGTTTTGAAACGATTACAAAAATCCTGCCGGATATGGATGATCCGGATGCCGGACAGGGCGGAAAGGGGCGCAGAAAGTGAAACTTTTGGACCGTCTGAACCGTAAATTCGGGAGGTTCGCGATTCCAAATCTGATGCTCTACATTGTCATCGGAAAAGCGGCAGTCTATATCGCCGGGTTCTTCAATATGTCGATCTCGAGCTATCTGATGCTGGATCCGATACTTGTTAAGCAGGGACAGGTCTGGAGACTCCTGACCTTCCTGATTGTTCCCAATTATGTGTCCTTTGTGGATATCTTCTGGCTCGCGATCAGCCTGTATTTCGATTATTTTATCGGAAGAATGCTGGAGCGGGAGTGGGGCGCGTTCCGTTTTAACGTGTACTATCTGATCGGTGTACTGTGTACGATCGCGTTCTCCATGATCTTCAATGTGCCCGGCAGCACGTTTTTCCTGGATGAATCGCTCTTCCTGGGATTCGCGACGCTCTATCCGAATGTGGAAGTGCTGATCTTCTTCTTCCTGCCGGTAAAAGTCAAGTGGCTGGGATACCTGGCGGGAGGACTGCTTCTACTGCAGTTCCTCGGCGGCGGATGGGGTACAAGGCTGATGATTTTCGCCGGACTGCTCAATTACATCCTCTTCTTCGCGCCGGATCTGATCTCGCGGATCCGCAGCGGGATCCGGCGGGAACGCTTCGTCGATCAGTCGCGCCCGGGCGGAAGGTCCGGACTGTACAGAAAGACCGGTGAGAACGGCAAAGTCATTACGGACGTGACGTTCCATCGCTGTGTGGTCTGCGGACGCACGGAAAAAGATGCGCCGGACATGCAGTTCCGCTATTGCGCGCAGTGCGACGGCAACAAAGAGTACTGCATGGATCATCTGTATAATCACACGCATTTCAGAGATCCTGCGCTGCATCCGGAGGACAATGGTTCTGCAAACAGCTCTGCCGGAACGGGCTGGACACCGCCGCAGGGGAAATGATCCAACGGTGCGAGGATACAGCAGATTTGAAAGGGTACAATTAAGCACTGAAATATAATAAAAAGCCGCGGCAAGGCATCACAGTCTCGCCGTGGCTTTTTTAATTTGACATTAAGATGAATGCAACCTAATGGGCTGAAATATTACTGCCTGAAGTGCTTCCGGCACCAG
>CACZPA010000263.1 GCA_902782895.1 uncultured Eubacteriales bacterium | reverse complement strand
GCCGAGCGAAAACTCCGTCATCGGGATCAGCAGCGCGTTCCCGCCGCCGGCCGCGGAGCCCTTGACATTCATCGTCGGGCCGCCGGAGGGCTGACGCAGACATCCGCCGACATTTTTGCCCAGCTTCCCCAGGCCCTCGATCAGGCCGAGAGCTGTCGTGGATTTGCCTTCTCCGAGGGGAGTGGGCGTAATCGCGGTGACCTCAATATACTTGCCGTCCGGTTTATCCTTCAGGCGGTTCATGATTTTGATAAAATCGAGTTTAGGTGTCCTCCCGTACGGGATCATCTCCTCCGGCAGCAAACCCATCTGCTCCCGGAACCATTCCACGGGCGGGAGTGTCTGCTCCGCCTCTTCCGCAATCTGCCAGTCCTGATGTTTCGTAGGGTCCAGCATTGTGTTCCTCCTGTTTCTTAACTATGTTTTCTATTCTTACAGATATTTCTCAAACTGCGGCAGGAACGCGCGGTGCGCCTGCAGCAGCTTCATACCCATCTCGCGGATGCGCGGCGGATTCAGATGCGCGCACATCGGATCGTTGAGCAGAGCTTTCATCGCCAGCTCCAGATCGCCCGTCAGACCCGCCTCGACAATCATGTCCTGGTTGCTGATATGCGGCATCACCAGATTCAGCAGCGGGGCTGGCATCGCGCCCATCACCATCGGGACAAAACCGGAATCCCGGACGACACCCAGTGTCTCCACAATGCTGCCCATCGGCAGGTTGTTGACCTGTCCCTCGTTCGGCAGATTGACAACGTCGATGAAATCCTCTCCGGTCAGAAATGCATTGATGATACTTGCCGCGGCCTCGCGTGATACCGGATGCATGTACTCTTCCTCTCCATTCAGATAACGGGTCAGACGGTCGTAAGCGTCCTTCTTCCACTGACGGCGCTCACTGATCGGCGTCCGTTTCAGGTTGTATTCCGCAAGCTTGTCCTCACCGCCGGTCAGATAGCATGAGAAAAACTCACTGATATGGCGGTCTGCCACATACGGCAGATATCCATAGGTATCAAAGAGCTCGCTGCAGACATTCGCGTGGCTGCTGTAGCCCGCCAGATCCTTGAACTCCGAAATCAGGGAGGCAAAAGACCGTCCCGCCATCTTTTCCCGGAGCATCTCATATCCGTCCCTGCCGCCGATCTTAAAATCAAACAGCCAGAAGAAATGGTTGGTGCCGCCGAAACGCATCTTGATCTGATCCTCGGATTCCAGTCCGAAGACGTTCTTCAGGACCTCCAGCGATTCAAACAGTCCATGGCAAAGGCCGACCGTGCGCAGCTTCGTCGTTTTATAGAACACATTCGTCAGCACGGCCATGGGGTTCGTATAGTTCAGAACGACTGCTTCCGGAGCGTATTTCTCGATATTCGCTGCCATTTCCTTAAAGACCGGGATATTGCGCAGGCCGCGGGCCCATCCGCCCGGCCCGACCGTATCGCCAACCGTCTCGTAGATCCCGTATTCCTCCGGAATCGCGATATCATACGCCATCGCGTCCAGATCGCCGGTGGAGATGGTGATCAGCACAAAATCCGCGCCGGGAAAAGCCTCTTCCTGCTTATCCGTAAAGCGGAACGTGGCTCCGATCTTCTTGCGCGCGGCATACTGGTTGCCGAAATCCGTCATCCGCTTACCCGCGTTCGCGTCGATGTCCAGAATCACATAGTCCGCGTTCTGCATGGAAGGCGTCTGCAGAAAATCATTGATCAGCTTGGGAGACCAGTTTACGCTCCCGCCACCGACCATTACGATCGTAGGTCTTTCTTTGTTCATGGTGCTGCTTCCTTTCTGAGTTGTTTGTACCGCTGTAGTACTTATATTGCCGGGTTACTTGTATCGCTATGTTACTGTTTTCTGTATTTTTCGCGCATCAGCGGCTTGATGCCGCCGGCTTCCAGAATCATTCTCTGCTGCTCTCCGAGCTGATCGCAGGGCAGAACCTCTCCGGTCTCCGCAACGGTCACGGTGCCGGCGTCCAGATCCAGCGACAGCGTCATGCCCGCCTGAACCTTCTGCGCGATCCCTCTGCAGACAATGGGCAGGAGACCGAGATTGACAGCGTTCCGATAGAAAATGCGCGCAAACGAATCCGCGAGAACCGCTTTGGCTCCCATGGCAAGCAGCGCGATCGGAGCATGCTCACGGCTGGAACCGCAGCCGAAATTGCGTCCTGCCACGACGAATCCGCCCTGTGGAAAGCCCTGGGCGATCCCCGCGTCCACGCCTTCCATACAATGGGAGCCGATCTCCGTCGGATCGGTCAGCGCCAGATAAGCGCCGGGATAGATCTGATCGGTATCGATATTGTCGCCGACTACGATGATTTTACCTGTCAGTTTGGTTTCCATCATGCTCTCCTCCCTCTTACAGATATGGTCTGGGATCCGTGATCTTCCCATTCAGAATGCTGGCCGCGACCGTCGCCGGTGACGCCAGATAGAGGCTTGCTTCCTTCGATCCCATGCGGCCGGGGAAATTCCGGTTCGTGCTGGTGATGCAGACCTCGCCCGGAGCGATAATGCCCCCATGCACGCCAAGACAGGCCGCGCAGCCCGGCGCCTGGATCGTTGCGCCGGCGTTCATCAGATCCTGCAGATAGCCCTTCTCGATGCAGCTCTGCATGACCTCGCTCGATGCAGGCGCGATAATCAGCCGTGTATACGGCGGGATGTGCTTTCCCTTCAGGATGCGGGCCGCAATCGCGAGATCCTCTTCTCTGCCGCCGGTACAGGATCCGATATAGCCCTGATCCAGCACGACGTCACCGGCAGCCGTAACGCTCTCCAAGGTATGGACGTTCTCCACGCTGCTCGGACAGGCCAGCTCCGGCTCCATGGCCGAAACGTCGAATACATGGACTTCAGCGTATTCATAGCCCGGGTCGGTATACTGCACCTCATACGGCCGGACAGCCCGCTTCGCGACATAGTCCAGCACGTCCTGATTCGGCTGCATATAAGCGGTCTTGGCGCCCATCTCAACCGCCATATTACAGATAACCATGCGTCCCGCGACGTTCAGATTCTCCACATAACTGCCGGTAAAATCGATCGCTTTATAGACGGCTCCGTCCGCGCGGATCTTTCCCAGGACCGCAAGGACAACATCCTTCGGGTAAACGCCCTTCGGCGCTTCGCCTTCCAGACGTATTTCAATGATCTCCGGGACACGGAACCACATCTCTCCGGTCAGAAGAATCGCCGCCATATCCGTCGCTCCGCAGCCCGTACCCATCGCGCCAAAAGCGCCGTGCGTCGTCGTGTGGCTGTCCGTCGCGACCACGATCATGCCCGGATAGATCAGACCTGCCTCCGCCATGACCTGATGGCAGACCCCGCAATTCGTATCGAAATGGATGCGCAGATCGTTTTTCTTCGCGAATTCCCGCATCTCCTTGTGATTCGCGGCGCTCTTCACGTCCGGACAAGGCGCGAAATGATCAAATACGAAAGCACACCGCTCGCGGTCCCAGACCTTCTCCCCGCCCATCTCATAGAAAGAATACACGGTCTGCAGATACAGATCGTTGATCTCGGCAAAATCGACTTTTGCCGTGACGATCTCGCCGGTCCGGACCTCTGTCTTCCCGCTGTTT
>CACZPA010000262.1 GCA_902782895.1 uncultured Eubacteriales bacterium | reverse complement strand
TATTGAAGGCGCTGGAAAAAATCGGCGTATTTGTGCCGAATGCCAAGGCTGCGCTGGAGCTTGATGAGATTCGGAGAGTATGCATCGTATTGACGGGCAAAGAGCCGAGAATCCGCAGAGTCGCCAAATCCAAACCGGAAGAAGCGGCAAATGCAGCCGCCGGTACAGCCGGGCAGACCGCGCCGGATAAGACCGCGAAGGCGGAAGAGCCTGCCGCGAAGCCAGCCGAGCCGGCAAAATCCGAGCCTGCCAAGACAGAGCCGGTACAGGCGGAGAGCGCTAAGACAGAAACGGTCAAGGCTGAGCCTGCAAAGACCGACGCGGCCAAGACCGACGCGGCTAATGCTGAATCTGTCAAGACCGAGTCGGCAACAGAGAATAAACCGGCTGTAAAGACCGAAGAGCCGGCCGCGAAGCCGGAGACAAAGCAGACAGCGCCTAAGGCGGCAGCAGCCGATCAGAAGGCCGCTCAGCCCGCGAAGGTTCCGGAAGGAGCGGCAGAAGCTCCCAAAGCAACCGCGAAAACGGATGACGCGCAGCCAACAGCCGCTAAACCTGCCGCCCAGAGCGGAACGGCCGCAAAGAACGCGGCTCCGACAAGAACCGGAGCGCCGGTCAGAACCGCGCAGACAGCAAGACCTGCGGGACAGACGGCTCAGAGACCTTCTTCCGCCGCGGGCTCACAGCAGCCCGTGCGCAGAGCGCCGCAGGGACAGCGTCCTGCCGGCACCTCTTCTGCAGGTACAGGCACACGTTATGATAACCGCACTCCGCGTCCCGGCCAGGGAACGGGGACCCGTCCGCAGGGACAGGGAACCTCTTCCGGAAACCGTCCGGCCCGTCCGTACGGAACCGGTACAGGAACCGGACGTCCGCAGGACGGAGCAGGTCAGAAAAACTGGAACAATAAGCGCGGTACGACTTCCCGTCAGGGAGGACTTTCCATTCCGACAGCGCCTAAGGAAGCGGCCATTCAGGACGATAAGCCGAAGAAGAGCGACCGCATGCGCCGTGACAAGGATAAAGAGAGAGAGAAAGCAAGGATCGCCGCCAAGAGCGACAGCTTCAACCGCAGGCATAAGAACCTGATGGTTACGGAAGGGGACGAAGGTTTTGACGAGAACGTAAGATCTCATGTCAAGAAACCCAAGAATACCCAGAATACCGCTGTCGTTCAGGAAGAGGAGATCAAGGTTGTACAGCTTCCTCCTGTCATGACGGTCAGAGAGTTTGCCGAAGCGGTCCGCAAGCCGGTGACGCAGATCATCAAGAGCCTGATGCTGAAGGGCAAGATGATAGGCGCCAACGACGATATCGAGTATGCGGACTGTGAAGCTCTGGCGATGGATATGGATATTCTCGCCGAGCCGATGAAGGAAGAAGACATCTTCAAGAAATACAGAGACGTTGAGGACAAAGAAGAGGATCTGCAGCCGCGTCCGCCCGTTGTTGTTGTCATGGGCCACGTTGACCACGGTAAAACTTCTCTTCTGGACGCGATCCGCAATACGCACGTAACGGCAGGCGAAGCCGGCGGTATCACGCAGCATATCGGCGCGTCCATCGTTTCCATCAACGGCAGAAGCATCACGTTCCTGGATACACCGGGACATGAAGCTTTCACCGCGATGCGTATGCGCGGAGCGCAGGTTACGGATATCGCGGTACTGGTCGTCGCGGCGGATGACGGTATCATGCCGCAGACCATCGAAGCGATCAATCACGCGAAGGCGGCCGGTGTCCAGATCATTGTCGCGATCAATAAGATCGACAGACCGGACGCGGATCCTGAGCGCGTCAAGCAGCAGCTGATGCAGTACGAACTGGTTCCGGAAGAGTGGGGCGGATCCACGCCTTGCGTACCGGTTTCCGCCAAGACCGGACAGGGTATCTCCGATCTTCTGGAGATGATCACTCTGACAGCCGATATTCTGGAGCTGAAAGCGAATCCGAACCGTCCTGCTGTCGGCCATGTTGTAGAGGCCGAGCTGGATAAGGGACGCGGCGTTGTCGCGACTTGTCTGGTACAGCACGGCACGCTGCATGTCGGCGATACGGTTGTCGTTGGCAAGACATACGGCCGCATTAAGGCCATGACGGACGATAAGGGCCGCAAGACCAAGGCTGCCGGACCTTCCGGCGCGGTCGAGATCCAGGGCCTTTCCGAAGTCCCGACGGCCGGTGAGCCTTTCTACGTCACAGAGGATGATCGTTCCGCCCGTCTGCTGGCCGAGAAGGTCAGCGCGAGAGAGCGTGAGAAGCTGCTGGAGGGCACCAAGAAGGTATCTCTGGACAGCCTGTTCGAAGAGATTCAGGCCGGCGAGGTGAAGACACTCAATATCATCATCAAGGCTGATGTGCAGGGATCCGTCGAAGCTGTCAAGCAAAGCCTGGAGAAGCTCAGCAGCGAGAAGGTGGCAGTACGCGTGATCCACGGAGCGGTCGGCGCGATCAACGAATCCGACGTTATGCTGGCTTCCGCTTCCAACTCGATCATCATCGGATTCAACGTCAGACCGGACGCGGGCGCGAAGTCCGTCTCCGAGCAGGAGAAGGTCGATATACGTCTGTACCGTATCATCTATGACGCGATCAATGATATTCAGAAGGCTATGGAAGGCATGCTGGAGCCTGAGTTTAAGGAAACCGTCACCGGTCACGCGACCGTACGGCAGACCTTCAAGGCTTCCGGTGTCGGTACGATCGCCGGTTCCTATATTACGGACGGTAAGATCACGAGAAGCTCTAAGTGCAGACTGATCCGCGACAGCATCGTCGTCTATGAAGGCGAGATCGATTCGCTGCGCCGTTTCAAGGACGACGTCAGGGAAGTCGCGACAGGCTACGAATGCGGTATTCTGCTGAAGGATTTCGCGGATATCAAGGAAGGCGACGTCATCGAAGCCTTTGTGATGGAGCAGATTAAGAGGCAGGAGCTGTAAGAGTAAGGATTGAAGCAGGCCCGGGCGGGCAGGGAGATTCTGTGTCCCTGTCCTAACCCGGGCCGCTGTTGAAAGGGGTAAAAAATGGCTTATAAACAGAGCGGACGGATGGAACGCATCAACGAGCAGATTCGCAGGGATCTCGCGGACATTCTCCGTGACGCGGTAAAGGATCCGAGAGTCGACACCAGTCTGATCTCGATCCTGAACGTGGAGACCACCAAGGATCTGAAATACTGCAAGGTATATGTTTCGGTGCTGGGAGACGAGGAGAAAAGAGAGCATGTACG
>CACZPA010000261.1 GCA_902782895.1 uncultured Eubacteriales bacterium | reverse complement strand
GGGTTATGAACGGCTGGCATGTGACCGATGAGGGACAGAACAAATGCTGCAGACCACACTTTGTTATATCGAGAAAGACGGGAAATATCTGATGCTGCACCGTGTTTCCAAGAAACATGACGTTAACCGCGATAAATGGATCGGGGTCGGCGGACATTTCCTGGAGGGCGAGGCGCCGGAGGAATGCCTGCTCCGTGAGGTGCGGGAAGAGACGGGATACACGCTCGACCGCTGGAGTTTCCGCGGGATTCTGACCTTTATCAGCGACGCGCAGGCACCGGAGATCATCTTCCTGTACACGGCGGACCGTTTCCACGGAGAAGCGGTTCCTTGTGATGAGGGTGTGCTGGAATGGGTCGAAAAGGACCGGATCAGCGAGCTGAACCTGTGGGAAGGCGACAAAGAGATGTTCCGGCTGCTGGCAGAGCGGCAGGAGCCTTTTTCCCTGAAGCTGCGCTATCAGGGGGACACTTTACTGGAAGCAAGAGAACTGAAGCCGGCAGAGTAAGCCGGAGGCCTGCGCGGATTCGTCCGGCAGGCCATATTTTGAACAGATATTATAGAGCGGAGGAGATTCTATGAGCATTATCACGATTGTCGGGTCCGGTATGATGGGAAGCGCGATCGGTATCCCCGCGGCGGATAACGGTCACGAGGTGCGGCTTGTCGGCACACCGCTGGATCGGGAGATTATCGAGCACGCGCGGCAGACGGGAGAGCACCTGACGCTGAAGCGCAAGCTGCACGCAAGCTACAGGTATTATCAGTTCGAAGAGATGGAGGATGCCCTGCGCGGAGCGGATCTGATGGTCGGCGGGGGCAGCTCCTTCGGTATCGACTGGTTCTGCGAAAACGTGCTGAAGGTTGTCGATCCCGAGCTGCCGATTCTGACCGTGACCAAGGGCATGCAGGACGACGAAGAAGGCAATCTGCATGTATATCCGGAGATTTTCGAGCAGAAATCAGGCTGCCGCGGGCTGAAGCTGAACGCGGTCGGCGGACCGTGCACAAGCTACGAACTCGCGGATCATGACGACACGGAAGTGACTTTCTGCGGTAAGGATCTGGAGCTGCTCGCGTGGATTCGTTCGCTTTTTGAGACGGATTATTATCACGTCAGCATTTCGGACGATGTGATCGGCGTGGAGGCTTCTGTCGCGATGAAAAACGCCTACGCGCTGGCCGTGACGCTGGCGGTGGGACTTGCTGAGCGCAGGGACGGCAAAATCGGCGCTGTGCATTTTAATTCGCAGGCGGCGATCTTTGGTCAGAGCGCCAAAGAGATGAAGAAGCTCCTCGACTACATGGGAGCGCGTGAGGAGAGCCTGATGCTGGGAATCGGCGATCTGTATGTCACCGTTTACGGCGGCCGGACGCGTAAGATAGGGACACTTCTGGGCCGCGGCCTGACCTTCGATCAGGCAATGGAAGAGCTTAAGGGTATTACGCTCGAATCCATCGTGATCACAGAGCGCTCCGCGCGGGCCGTGCAGAAGAAGATTGAGCGCGGCGAGCTGCGGGCGGAGGATTTCCCGCTGCTGCGTCATATCTACGAGATCGTCGTCGAGAAAAAGCCGGTCGACGTGCCGTGGACGGCTTTTGAGATCGGAACGAATCCGTAAGAAGAATCCGTAAAGAAAAAACGTAGAAGAATCCGCAGCAATCAATTGAAACGAGGCGCATAACCATGGATAAAACTCGCCGGTATGTACTGGGACTGGATTTCGGGACACTTTCGGTCCGTGCGGTGCTGATCGATACACGGGACGGGAGCACGGCTGGTTCCGCAATTTCCGGATATCCACATGGCGTGATGGACCGTGCTTTGCTGTCGGAATCCGGATGCGACGACAAGCCACTGCCGGGAACGGACTGGGCTTTGCAGCACCCGCGGGACTGGGTGGACTGCATGACGGAGGCCGTGCGGAAAGCCGTTCAGACGGCGGATATTCGTCCGGAGCAGATCGTCGGGATCGGTGTGGATTTCACCTGCAGTACGGTACTTCCTGTGGATCGCGACGGCGAAGCACTCTGCTTGAACGAGCGATGGTCCGGGAATCCGCATGCCTGGCCTAAATTGTGGAAGCATCACGCCGGAGCGGCTTATGCCAACCGGCTGACGGAGATCGCGCAGAACCGCGGCGAGCTCTGGCTGCCATACTACGGCAGCAGGATCTCCAGCGAGTGGGCGGTCCCTAAGATCTGGCAGACCGTGGTGGAGGCACCGGATGTTGTCGAAGCGGAGGACTGTTTCATGGAGGCCGGGGACTGGATCGTGCGGAAGCTCTGCGGCCGGAAAGGTCTGAACGCGACGGCTGCCGGGTATAAGTATCTGCACGGTGGGATGGCTCCTGCGCCGGATCATGATTTCTATGCGGCGGCGGATCCCGCGCTCGCAGACGTGATGCGGACAAAAATACCGGAGGTGCTGCCGGCTTTTTCCCAAGCGGGAGAACTGACCGGAGAGGCGGCGGAGAGGCTTGGCCTGGCTACGGGGACACCTGTCGCGGCGGCCGGTATTGACGCGCATGCCGCGGCTCCGGCGGCCGGCCTGAACGGGGCAGGGCAGATGGTGATCACAATGGGGACATCAAGCTGCCATATGCTGATCTCCGACCGCAAAGCCGCGGTCCCGGGGACCTTCGGGACGGCAGTCGACGGATTTATACCGGGCTTCTATGGATATGAAGCGGGGCAGAGCGCCGTCGGGGACAGTTTTGCATGGGTTGTGGACAATCTGCTGCCCGCGGCTTACCAACAGGAGGCCGACTTACGCGGCATTACACCACACCAGCTTCTGACGGAGAAAGCCGAACGGCTAAAACCCGGTGAAAGCGGCCTTGTGGCACTGGACTGGCTGAACGGCAACCGCTCGATCCTTAACGACGCAGGACTGACGGGCCTGATCGCGGGTTTGACGCTGCACACGCGGCCGGAGGAAATCTATCGCGCGGAGATCGAGGCGACCGCCTACGGAACCCGCATGATCACAGAGAATTTCGCCGCGAACGGTGTGCCGGTGACGGAGATTTATATAACGGGCGGCATCAGCCGCAAGAATCAGATGGCGATGCAGATCTACGCGGATGTCCTACGGCAGCCGGTCCATATCCTGGACGCGGCGAGCGGATCCGCGCTGGGAGCCGAGATGTACGGAGCCGCGGCCGCCGGATCATCCCACGGCGGATATGACAGCCTGACGGAGGCTTCCGCGGCTATGAAAGCTCCGCTGCTCGCAACAGTTGAGCCGATCGCGGAGAACACGGCAGTCTATGACGAGCTTTTCGGCATCTATCGGGAACTTCACGAGCATTTCGGCCGGCAGACGGATCTGATGAAAAGACTGCGCGGCATAGCAGGTTTTCTGAAATAATATAACAGGAGGGGTCACGATGGCTTTTAAACTGACAATTATCGGCGCGGGCAGTCTGACCTTCGCGCGCACTTTGTTCACCGACATTATGCATGTCCCGGAGCTTCGCGGGATCGAAGTGGCTTTCACGGACATCAATCAGGATAACCTTGACCGGGTAACAAGGCTCTGCCAGCGGGACCTGGACGCGAACGGCATTCCGACAAAGATCTTCGCGACGCTGGATCGCCGGGAAGCCCTGAAGGGCGCGCGCTATATCGTCAACTGCGTACGGATCGGCGGGCTGGAAGCCTTTGAGAAGGATATTGATATCCCGCTGAAGTACGGTGTCGATCAGTGCGTCGGCGATACGCTTTGTATCGGCGGCATTCTGTACGGACAGCGCGGCATCGCGGCGTTGCTGGATTTCTGCAAGGATATCCGCGAAGTGGCGGAGCCGAACGCCTTGCTGCTCAACTATTCCAATCCCATGGCCATGCTGACCTGGGCCTGTATTAAATACGGCGGGGTACGGACGATAGGGCTGTGCCACGGTGAGATCCACGGCGAATCCCAGATCGCCGAGGTGCTGGGCCTGAAGGATCGACATGAGCTTGACGTAACCTGCGCGGGTCTGAATCACCAGACCTGGTATATTTCCGTGAAATATAAGGGCAAGGAGATGCGGGACAAGCTGCTCGAGGGCTTCGAGAAGCATCCGGTTTTCAAGAATACAGAGAAGGTACGCATCGATATGCTGCGCCGTTTTGGCTACTATTCCACCGAATCGAACGGTCATCTGTCCGAATACGTCGCCTGGTATCGGAAGCGTCCGAATGAGATCGAAAAATGGATCGATCTGTCCAGCTGGATCAACGGAGAGACCGGCGGCTATCTGCGCGAGACCCGTGAGAACCGCAATTGGTTTGAGACGGATTATCCGAAGTTCCTCGCGGAGCCGCCCAAGGATTATAATGACGGAATCCGCAGCAGCGAACATGGCAGCTACATCATTGAAGCACTGGAGACAGGCCGGGTATATCGCGGACATTTTAATGTGATGAATAACGGTACGATCACGAATCTGCCGGATGAGTGCATCGTGGAGGTTCCTTGTTACGCGGATGGAAACGGCATCAGTGTCCCGAAGGTCGGCGATCTGCCGCTCGGCTGCGCGGCGGTCTGCAGCCAGTCCGCCTGGGTGCAAAGACTGAGTGTCGAAGCGGCGGTGCACGGGGATATCACGTTACTCCGGCAGGCGGCGATGATGGATCCCCTCACGGGAGCGGTCTGCAATCCGCCGGAGATCTTCCAGTTGGTCGACGAAATGCTGATCGCGGAGGAGGAATGGCTGCCGCAGTATAAAGAAGCCATCGCGGAGGCGAAGAAACGTTTCGCGCACGGTCCGCTCCTTCCAGTCAACGAAGGCTATCGCGGCGCGGTCCGCGTGGCGGAGCGAACCGGTGATGAACTGTCCGAAGCGAAGAAGGGCAGCCGCCACTGACGGATTTCGCCGATCGGAAAAAAATACCTGGAAAGAAAAAACCTATGTATATTTTATTTGATCTTGACGGAACGCTGACGGAGTCCGGCGAAGGCATCATTAAATGTGTTCAGTACGCTCTGGAAAAGCTTGGTAAACCCGAGCCGGATCCCGCGAAGCTGCAGTATTTTATCGGCCCGCCGCTCCTGCAGTCGTTTACGCAGCAGCTTAGCTGTACGAAAGAAGAAGCAGAGGAGGCCGTGCGGATCTACCGCGAACGCTATGCCACGATCGGAATTTTCGAGAACAGGCCGTATCCGGGTATACCGGAGATGCTGGAAGCCCTTACACAGGCCGGTTTAATACTTGCGGTCGCGTCTTCCAAGCCTGAACACTATGTCAATATCATTCTGAAGCATTTTGACATCGCCCGGTATTTTACAACGGTGGTCGGAGCGACGATGGGCGAAGCGCGGACCGATAAAAAAGATGTTATCACGGAAGTCCTTGCCCGGCTGAGCCGGCAGGCGCTAGGAGAGCTGTGGTCGATGCAGGCTGCGGACAGACTTCCGGTCACAGCCGCAGACCTGCTAATGGTCGGCGACAAGAGCCATGATGTGGAAGGTGCCCGGACCTGCGGTGTCGACTGTGTCGCGGTCAGCTACGGGTACGGCACGGAGGAAGAGCTTCAGGCAGCCCACCCCAAAGCGATCGTCCGGTCAGTGGAAGAGCTGCAAAAGCTATTATTGAAGCAGGTTGTGTAACATCGTGAGAAGACAAGAGAAATAACCCCTTGCATAATCGCTGATTTCATTGTATAATAAACACAGCGGTTCTTGACACGTTTTAAATTAAATAATGGAGGAGGTTTTTTCTATGGAAAACAGAACTATCACCGTTCCGTCTTCGTTCTCGAAAAAGATCGCGCTGCGGGTAATTCCCGGACATTTCGCGACGACACACTCGCATATCAACTGCTATATTGATATCAGCAAGCTGAAAGTCAATCAGGATGAGGCGAAGGAATGCGCGGCCAGAATGGCGACCAAGTATTCGATGACGACGCAGATCGATACGATCGTCTGCATGGACGGTATGGAGGTTATGGGCGCGTATCTGGCAGACGCGCTGACCCAGAACGGATACCGTTCCGTTAACGCGAACAGCTCCCTGAGCATTATCTCTCCGGAGATCGACTTTAACCGGCAGATGATTTTCCGCGACAACGTGCAGTCCGCAGTCTATGGCAAAAATATCCTGATCCTGCTGGCTTCCGCGACAACCGGTAAGACGATCCGCCGCTGCATCGAGTGCGTAACCTACTATGGCGGCAAGGTTACGGCGATCTCCGCGATCTTCTCCAATTTGGAAGAAATCGACGGATACAAGATCGACAGACTTTTCTCCGCGGACGATATTCCGGGCGGATATCAGGCATATGAGCCAAGTGAATGCCCGTTCTGCAAGAGAAATCAGCGTCTGGACGCGCTGGTCAACAGCTTCGGCTACTCACGGCTATAAGTTTAAAAGATTTTTTATAAAAAACTATTGACAGATTATCCATCCTGTGATAAATTACCTTCAAACCAAAGAGAAAGAATAGTAAGCTTTACCTCTTCTGTGTACAGAGAACCGCCGGCGGTGAGAGCGCGGTACGGAATGTTAAGCCGAATGGTCTTTTGAGGGCAAACAGAAAGCCGCAAGGCGAGTATGAGAGACGGAGGCGGCTCTCCGTAATCAAAAGCCTGCATATGGTAGTATGCATAAGTGGACGCGTATGCGTCAAGCCGGGTGGCACCGCAGGAATGTCAATATCCTGTCCCAGCAGTCTATGCTGGGGCAGTTTTTTATTCTTAATTCCTGTCCCGGCACTCATCCGCGGCGGCTGCGAAAGGCAGCGGCGGTCAGAAAGGAGCCCAGAAGATGGCTAACAGAGAAATCCCGTACAAAATCTACTTATCAGAGAACGAGATCCCGAAAACATGGTACAACGTCCGCGCGGACATGAAGACCAAACCCGCGCCGCTTCTGAATCCCGGTACGGGCAAGCCGGCAACGGCAGAGGAGTTAACACCGGTATTCTGTAAGGAGCTGGTCGATCAGGAACTGAACAATGACGATCGGGAGATCGAGATCCCGGAAGAAATCTACAATTTCTACAAAATGTACCGTCCCGCGCCGCTCGTCCGCGCTTACTGTCTGGAGGAAAAGCTGCAGACGCCCGCACATATTTATTACAAATTCGAAGGCAACAATACCAGCGGCAGTCATAAGCTGAATTCCGCGATCGCGCAGGCCTATTACGCGAAGAAAGAAGGCCTTAAGGGCGTAACAACCGAGACCGGTGCCGGACAGTGGGGCACGGCGCTTTCCATGGCATGTTCCTATTTCAACCTGGACTGCAAGGTCTACATGGTAAAGGTTTCCTATGAGCAGAAGCCTTTCCGCCGCGAGGTCATGCGGACTTACGGCGCCAATGTGACGCCGAGTCCGTCCGATACGACACAGATCGGCCGCAAGATCCTGGCGGAGCATCCGGGAACGACAGGATCCCTTGGATGCGCGATTTCCGAGGCGGTTGAGGCGGCTGTTACCCAGCCGGGTTACCGCTATGTGCTGGGCAGCGTACTGAACCAGGTCCTGTTGCACCAGTCCATCATCGGCCTGGAGGCCAAGACAGCTCTTGACAAATACGGTGTGAAGCCGGACGTCATCATCGGATGCGCCGGCGGAGGCTCCAATCTCGGAGGCCTGATCGCCCCGTTCATGGGCGAGAAGCTGCGCGGAGAGGCCGATTACGAATTCATCGCCGTTGAGCCCGCATCCTGCCCGAGCTTCACCAGAGGCGTCTACGCATATGATTTCGCCGATACCGGTAAGGTCTGCCCGCTGGCCAAGATGTACACGCTCGGCAGCGATTTCATCCCGTCTCCGAACCACGCCGGCGGTCTGCGCTATCACGGTATGAGCCCGATTCTGTCCCAGCTGTACGATGACGGCATGCTGAAGGCTGTTTCCGTAAAGCAGACGGAAGTTTTCGACGCCGCGGAAACGTTTGCCCGTGTGGAAGGAATCCTGCCCGCTCCGGAGAGCTCTCACGCGATCAAGGTCGCAATCGACGAGGCGCTGAAGTGCAAAGAGACCGGCGAAGAGAAGAACATCCTGTTCGGACTGACCGGTACCGGATACTTCGATCTGACCGCTTATGAGGCCTACAATAACGGAACGATGACGGATTATATCCCGACCGACGAGACACTGGCGGAGTTCCGTTCTCATCTGCCGAAGATCGGCTGAGCAAGGCGTGATCGTCGGATCATCGAGTCACTTCCTATAACATCAAAATATAAAACATAAAAACGCCGTGCCGGCCGCGGGCAGCAATCAGATGCTCCCGTGGAACCGGTGCGGCGTTTGGCGGTTTTGACGGTATTCAGCTGCGGCAGGCTGCTTGAACCAAGCGGCAGATGAACTTACGCGTCCTGCGGATTGTCCGGGCGGATTTTAGGCGTGATCTTGAGTACAAAGAAAGCGAGCGCGACAAGCAGAATGCACTTCAGCCAGACGAGGAACTGGGATCCGTAGAACGGAAGGTCGAACAGCGTAACCTCGCCGAAGGCCTCCATCTGCGCGAGCAGGAACGTGCCGAACATCGACCCGAGCAGGACGCCGATATTCATCGCGAGATTCCAGAACGTGATGAAGATATCGGTGTTTTCCTCCCGCGGGAGATTGATATAGAACATATTCGCGAAGACAAGGTTGGTCCCGACCGCGACAAATCCCTGAACCATACTGACGATCACATACACCCAGATGGTGTGCGAGGTCGTGAAGCTGACGGGAAACTCCAGCAGGCCTGTGCAGAGGATCGTAACAAAAAGCATGCGGAACCACGTATGCCGGTTAATCAGACCGCGCCACCAGTGCAGCAGGAAAAGATTGCCGAGCGCGCAGATGATACTGACGATATACGTGTACGCGTAGGGCATGCCGACTGTGTTCAGAATATAGTAGACCCATGTCGAAGCGTTCATGTTGCAGATAAAATTCCACAGCATGCCGATCACGACCATCCGGATGAATTTGTACGAATGGATCGGACGGGTCAGCAGTTCCTTGATCGTGATCTTCTGTTTCGGCTTTGGATAAGGGAATTCTTTGGGGATGAGATAGACCATCAGGCCGCTGATGACGAAGATCGCGAAGGCAGCGTACCGCAGAACGATGATGATCGTATCCTGCGCGGGAGAGCCTTTGAGGGCCTCCGCGGCGGCAGAAGCGCCGAGCGCGGAGATCGTGCCGACGACGGAGCTGATCAGCGTCTGCAGGGAGAAGAACAGGTTGCGGTCGCGGCCTTCCGGTATAAAATGAATGTGCCAGGCCATCGTTCCGGACCCGAGCAGGGCGTTGGAGGAGTGGCCAAGCAGCAGAAAGATGCCGAACCAGACCGTGCGTTCTAGCGGATCCGCGACAAAAACCGGCATCAGCGTCGTCGCGAATACAACGCACAGATAATAGAAAATGTGGTTAAAAAGAAGGACCCCGCGGCGTTTGCGCAGCTTGCCGAGTATCATTGGCGAGAACGGACTCAGGATCCAGGCAATATACGGTATGAAATTAATAATGCCGACACGGACGATGTCGATGCCGCTGACGGTCAGGAAGATCGTGTAGAAGGTTCCGGTAATAAAAATATTGGCGATATTGGCAAGCAAAGTATTATAGATCAGATACTTCCTGCCTTGTGTATAATCGTTCTTCTCGCTGAAGAGCCTCGCGTACTCCGAATTGTGAAGTCTGATTCCGATCCGTCTTCCGAAGGTTTTGATAGGATTCATAACAGCGCCTCCGCCGGTGATAATAGTGGCATCTCGGACTGATGCGGACATTATAATTCTTTCCAATGGAAAGTCAAGAGGGTTTTTCAAAATATTTTTATCAGCGGGCAAGCGGTCTGGCGCATGGAAAACACATCGAAAAAAACACGAAGGGGATTGCGGATTTTGGGTTGATTTTTGACCGGTTTTAATGTATGATGGATAGGCATTACTGTACAAAGGAGTGTTTTGCTTTGGAGAAAACCCTTAGGGTTGCTTTGCTTTTTGGAGGAGTGTCATCGGAGCACGATGTTTCCTGCGTTTCCGCGCAGACGTTTATGGACGCGCTGCTTGCGGACGGGGGATATACCGTATATCCGATTTATATTGATAGAGCCGGCAGATGGTTTTTGTATGAAGGAGATGTGAAGCATCTCGCAAAGGCCCCGCAGGGAGAGTACCGGATCGCAGTCGCGGTTAAGCCCGGCCTTCGGGAGAACGCGCTGGTCACGATCTCAGCGAGTGGGGAGACGACACTGGTTACGGATGTTGTGATCCCGGTCCTTCATGGACTGAACGGAGAGGACGGGACAGTTCAGGGACTTCTGGAGCTTGCCAGAATCCCGTATGTGGGCTGCGGAGTGCTTGCGTCCGCGGTCTCGATGGATAAGGTCTTTACCAAGAAGATCGTCGATCACCTCGGCATCCGCCAGGCAGATTATGTGGATCTGAACCGCCGTGAGATCCGGGAGAATCCCGGAGCGGCCGTGCAGAAGGTCCTTGCGAAGTTCCCGGAATTCCCGGTATTTGTCAAGCCTTCGCGTGCCGGATCGTCGGTCGGCACGACCAAGGTCCACAGTCTGGAGGAGCTGGAGCCCGCTCTTCTCAAGGCAGCGGCGGAGGACCGCCGTGTGCTGGTGGAGGAATATGTGGACGGCCGCGAGGTCGAGTGCGCGGTGCGCGGCGAGTACGAGCCGGAGGCATCCAATGTAGGAGAGATCCTGGCAGCGGCCGAGTTTTACGATTATGAAGCGAAATACGCGAACGCGGATTCCAGGACCGTGATCCCGGCGGATATCGAGGATTCGATCCGGGAGGAGATCCGGCATGACGCGGTCGAGATTTTTAAGGCTGTAGACGGATGGGGGCTGGCCAGAGTCGATTTCTTCATCCGCAGGAGCGATAACCGGGTCTTTTTCAACGAGATCAATACCTTCCCGGGATTCACACCGATCAGCATGTGGCCTATGCTGTGGGCCGACAAGGGCACGCCTGTATCCGGACAGATCCGTCTGCTGATAGAGAGCGCGCTGGAAAGGGAACCGTTATATGGAGCGTGACGTATATATTTCGATCCGCGGACTGCACCAGTACGTGGATCAGGACGGATATGACCACGATGTAGAGGTCGTTTCGTCCGGCAAGTATTATAAGAAAAACGGGCAGCAGATCATTTCCTACAAGGAACAGTTTGCGCATGAGGATAAACCCGTACGGGCGCTGGTCAAGATCGATCAGGACAGCCTGATGGTCTCCCGTTCCGGGGAGATGGCGGGACAGATGCATTTCCAGCCGATGCGGAGGAATCTGACCGTATACCGGACGCCTTTCGGCGTGATGGAGATGGGCGTGACGACCAGCCAGCTGAAGATGGATCTGGATGAGCACAACTGGAAGATCAAAGTCAATTACGCACTGGATATCAATAATCAGTATACCGGTACGCATGAAGTGGAGATCCAGGTGCAGGATTCCAAGAGCCGCAAAGGATTCGCGCTGGAGAGCTGAGATTTACCGAATTCATATAAACCGGAGGGAATAAAGTGGATACATTAGGAATTATTTTTACCGTCGTTTTAGTCGTGGCTGCTATCCTGGTCGGACTGTTCTTCCTTGGCCGTCATCTGCAGAAGAAGCAGGGAGAGGCGCAGAAGGCGATCGATCAGAACCGTCAGACCGTGCAGGCTTATGTTATTGATAAGAAAAAGATGAAGCTGTCAGAGGCTAATTTCCCCAAGGCGGCTTCAGAGAAGATACCGTTCTATCTGAAAGCGCGCAAGCTGCCGATGGCTAAGGTCAAGGTCGGACCGCAGATCATCACCATGCTTGTCGATACCAATGTTTACAAGACGCTTCCGGTTAAGCGCAACATGCGTCTGGAGATCTCCGGTGCCTATATTCTCGGCTATAACACTGCCAAGAAGGGTGAGAAGAAGCCGGAAGTCAAGCGCAAGCTGACCTTCCGCGAGAAGGTCGCGGCCCGTTTCCGCGGGATGCAGGAGAGCCTCAGCAAGAATAAAGAGG
>CACZPA010000260.1 GCA_902782895.1 uncultured Eubacteriales bacterium | reverse complement strand
GATACCGTCCGTAATCAAAACTCATATGGAATCCGTCCCGGCACAGCGACAACCCGCCCGCCTCATAGCGGAAAGGATCCCTGCCGCGCAGCGTCTGAATCACGTCTCCACTCGGAATCAGGCGTGTTTCGGCTTTTTCCGCGGCATTCCGATAGCAGGCGCGCAGCTTTTCATACATTTCCTGCTGATCGCAGTGATACCGGGGAAAACGGTCATGCGTACTGTCGCGCTCATAAGCCCAGGTCTCCTGCAGTAGGACCTCCGCTCCGGGGCATTTCTCCCGGAAAGCATGGACCACATTCACGGCATATGGCTCGTAGGTCTCCGGCATACCGCTGTCATGGCTTGCCTGCTGTGTGATGATATAATCCCACGGCTCCTCCGCCAGAATTTCATTGGAAGAAACCATCCTCTCGGTCGGCTCGCTGTTGACTTCGTAGACATAGTCCCGCGCACCGCTGACCAGATTGTTCCAGTGCCGCTCCAGCGAACAGCCGCCGATATAAAGATTGACCGCTTTCAGATCGACTCCGTCCGCCGCCGCGATCTGATGCAGATAGCGAAAAGAATCCTGTGTGAAACTGTTCCCTACAGCAAGAACACGGATTGTTTTTCCGTCCATGGCAATTCCTCCTGTTGATCCATAAGTCGTGTTTCTATCTGCATTATAATCCGGATAACCGTTTGAATCAAGCCCCAAACTCTTTACTTAATCCGCCGGATCCGATATAATAACAACCATGAATACATTAAAAAACAGCCGCGAGCGGTGGGCTGTTTTCATGGACATGGACAATACGCTGACTTCCCACAGTGTCCTCGTCCCGGAAAACATCACCGCGATGCGCGAAGCACAGGCACGCGGCCATCTCTGCGTGCTCAACACCGGAAGATCGTATGGTTTTATCCCCAAAGACGTCCTGCGGGACGGAGATTTTGACGCTGTAATAGCGGGCGGCGGAGCCTATGTCCGCACACGGGACGAAGTTCTGCTGGAAGAGGACATCCCGGAAGATGCCGGACATGAGCTCTGCTCGTATTTCCTGCAGACGGACATCCCCTTCTATCTCGAAGGCGTCGAGAAGAATTACTGTATGAACGAATACCGGGAGGGCTTCATCCGGATCCGGACGCCGGAGGATTTCCCGGACAGAGCGTCCAAAATCACAATCCTCTCCGCCCGGACATCGTCGCTGCCCGAAGACGCGATCCGGCTGATTCAGAAGTATTTTCACTTCATCCAGCACGATTCGTACTCCGAATGCATCATCCGCGGCTGCTCCAAAGCCTCCGGTATGGAGCTCATCCTGCGGCATTTCGGAATTCCACAGGAGCATTCCATCGGCATGGGCGACTCCGAAAACGACCTCGAGATGCTGGATTATGCTGCGATCGCGGTCGCGATGCAGGACTCCGTCCCCAACGTACTGAAACGCGCGGATTTCGTCTCCTGTGCCTGCGCGGACGGCGGCGTTGCGCAAGCCCTGCGCAGACTCCTGCCCTGAGGCTTTTGCCCGGAAGCTTCTGCCCAAAGAACGCTGCTTTGAAGCCACGGCCAAAGCCTGTTATTTCTTTTTGGCAATCTTGTCGGCCACTTCGAAGCCGGAGATTATTACTGCCGAATACGCTCCGAGGATCAGTATGCTTGGCAACAGATACAGGAAAGGAATCGGGATCAGACGATGGAAGATCTCGAGCAGCGCGTTCCCCTCTGTCTCGACCGAGAAGAAATAATTGGCCTTGGGATGCAGTCCCGTCACGCGCAACAGCAGATTAACACAATGGATCACCGCGGCAAGGCAGAATATGGTCAGCGCGGTTTTCGGCAGATCCTTGAATTTAGGACGATAGAAGCCGAAGGTACCGATCGCGAGCGCTTCGATAATGATCATAAAATGTGTCCCGTAGAAGCCCAGCATGCGCGGCAGCAGCAGAGAATAGCCTTCAAAGCCGTTGCTCGGGAGGATCAGAGCGAAGAACGCTCCGAGCGGCCCGATCAGGAAGCAGAAGGACTCGAGCGGCCGTTTGCCAGTGAGGACGGCGATGGGGATCAGGATCATGTTGATGTTGCATAGCTGCAGCGGCAGCTCGCCCCACCAGTTGAAGCCGCCCATCGACTGTGTGATCACGTTATATTCCTTGTCAGCGGACAGATAGGCTTTATACACAAAGAAGCCTATCAGCGTCACGATGCAGGCGCTCACAAGAACGATTTTCCTGGTCTTCTCGCTCTTGTTCCGCACAAGCAGCGTCGCTATGACCAGAATCACTATAAAAACCAGGCTGACAATACAGAACAAAAGATTAAAAGGCCTCATAATCCAGAAATCTGTGTTCGGACTCATGTGAAATCCCCCTATTTTCTTTGTTTGATATGCCGACTGCGGTTGTCCGCAGAGCCGATGAATTGTATGTATTGCTACAATGATTAAGCGGGATTATAACAGGTATTCGTCTAAATGTCAAGTCTTGTTTTTTACAAGTGTAAATATGAGTTAAAAGTTAAAGGAGCCGTGAAATAACGATTGCTAATTTTCAACAATCCTAGTTTATGATTATCAAAAAACTTAGCTTATCTCTGCGCGAGATAATTGCAGGCGTTGATGGCGGCATTGGCTCCGTCCGAGCAGGCTGTCGCGACCTGCCGCAGCGCTTTGGCCCGGCAGTCTCCGGCGACAAAAACGCCTTCTGTCCTGGTCAGTCCTGTCTCGTCCGCGTCAAAATATCCTCTCTCATTCAGATCCGCCAGATGCGCGAACGGACCGTTATTCGGAATCAGACCGACGGCAAGGAAAACGCCTTCGCAAGCGGCAACCTTCTCTTCGCCGCCCTCCACATACTTTACACCGGTGATCTGGCCGTCCTCTACCACATAACCAGTGACTTTTACCGAGAGATGCGTCTCCACGTTATGATGCGCGAAAACCGCTTCCTGCGACGCGGCGTCCGCTGTAAAATACGGCATATCCTGCAGCATGATCAGCTTACCGGCCGTCTGGACGAGCGTATTCGCCTCCACAAAAGCGGAATTGCCTCCGCCAATGAGGACAACGGTTTTGTCCCTGTACAGATCTCCGTCGCAGACCGCGCAGAAATGAATACCGTTGCCGATCAGATCTTCCTCGCCCGGAAGCCCGAGCACGCGGTGTACGGTACCCGTCGCCAGGATCAGGCTCCTGCCCTCATAAGTGCTGCCTTCCTCCGT
>CACZPA010000259.1 GCA_902782895.1 uncultured Eubacteriales bacterium | reverse complement strand
TAGGACAATCGAGAGAAGGATCCGGATCAGGACTCTTTTCTGTTTCTTATTCATAGAAGCGCCTCGTGTTTCCTGCAGGGAAATCTTACAGGAAGATCTCGCAGTCGTCCTCAACTTTCTTGCAGTTCTTCAAGACTTCCTGCATGACACTCTTGGGGTCGGCTCCGTCCTCAAAAACAACACTCATCTTTAATGTCATGAAATTGACGGTCGCGTCCGCGACACCGGGTGTCTTCTTGGTCGCTTCTTCCATCTTGTTCGCGCAGTTCGCGCAGTCAACGTCGATCTTGTAGGTCTTTTTCATGATATATTGCCTCGTTTCTTTGATCATTTGAACATGTATTCATATGTTCAAACAGACTATACCACGATCGGTATAGTCTGTCAATAGTTTTTTTGTTCTATTCGGATTGTTCTTTCAGGGAAAAGCCGGATCAGTTGTCCGCCAGATTGAAGCCGTTTTTCATATGCGTGCTGGCTTCGAGCAGTACTTTGTTCAGCGTATCGATCGTCTGCTCTTTCGCCATCGCGCTGAGCTTCTCGTTGGCTTCTACAGCCAACTCCGCCTTGCCGCTTTCCGCGATCTTCGCGTCATATTCCAGTACGATCTCGCGGCCTTTTGTCATCATCGCGTTCTGATAGCGTTCCACCATCTGCACGCAGGAGGAGAAATACGGATCCGCCAATGCGCCGATCAGGCGGCTGCCCCAGTAGAAGGTATCGGTCGAGACGTTCAGCGACACGTCGCTGAGGTACTTCGGCAGCTTCGGAACGTTCGGATAGATGGGCAGCAGCGCGTCAAACGTCGTCGAGCCAAAGCAGACCCACTCGAGACCTTTGACGGCATCCGGCACGTCACTGCGGATCTGACAGACCGTCATAACGCCGGTTCGATTGATACCGATCGAGCGGTACATCCCGCGTTTACCGGTATTGCGGTTCGAATACGGATCGTAATCCGTCCCCTGGAAATGCCCGGACAGCATGTACTTTACGTCTTCCACGGCGATCTTGCGCTCCGGAATCAGTGACCACGGAATATCATCGCTCTCCGGCGTGAAGTCCGCGTCCGGTCCATCCCAGAAGTAGGAATGCGGCGCGAGGAAACGACCCATAAACCAGGCGCGCGGCGTATTATAGACATGGTCCATGTCCCGGTGAGATCCGAAGATATCTCTGGGGTTGCTGTTGCCCTGCTGATTCAGGTCCAGATGGTATTTCTCGATGAACTGCCGCAGATCCTTGGAGCACATGTTCTCCTTGGCCTCTCCGTACGCGTCGTCAAAATCGAATCCGTCCATGCCGAACTGGTTCGGATTGATGACCACGACGTCGTCCGGTACGCGGCGCGCCATCCAGTGATGTCCGCCGATCGTCTCCAGCCACCAGATCTCATTCTCGTCGTTGAAAGCGATTCCGTTGGACTCATAGGTTCCGTACTGCTCAAGCAGACTTCCGAGGCGCTCTACGCCCTCTCTCGCCGTATGGATATAAGGCAGCACCAGATAGACGAAGTCCTCTTCACCGATTCCACCAGGGATCTCTTTACCGCGGCGGGTCTTGGGCTTCACAAGCTCTACCATCGGATCCGCGGCCAGAACACGGGGATTCGAGGTGATCGTCTCCGTAGCGGTCATTCCGACGTTGGCAGCATTGATACCTGTTGCCGGCCAGAGACCTTCCTTGGGATCGACATTGGGACACATCGTGTAGCGCATCGGATTGTCCGGCAGATCGACCTCCACATGGGAAATCACACTTTTATAGTGTTTTTTCTGATCCTTTGGCTCCACGACAATGATCTTTTTTACGTCGTAATGTCCGTCGTCCGTTCTGGCGATCATCGTAGAATTGTCATTGCTCGCCTTTTTACCTACAAGAACCGTTGTACATGCCATAATCTGCATTCTCCTTCTCTTTTTGTTTCTTATATAAAAGCATTACATTCTGGACTCTCTTGCCGCGAAAGCCGCGCACAGTCTCCGGAGGATCTCCACGTTCCGGACCATCGACGGAATCGGAACATATTCGAACCGGCCGTGCGCGTTCTCATAGCCGGCCGAAAGGTTCGGGCACGGCAGTCCGCGGAAGGTCAGAGCGGCTCCGTCCGTTCCTCCGCGGAAAGGCTCGCAGACCGGTGTGATTCCGCTGTCTTCGATCGCCTTTCGCAGTGTCTCGGTCAGCCACGGTACCTGCTGCAGGACTTCTTTCATATTACTGTACTGATGATGGATCGTCAGCGAGACACGGTCTTTGCCATATACATCCGCAAGACGCTCCGCACATTCTCTCAGGAAAGCTTCCCTCGCCGTGAAATGAGCCTTATCAAAATCCCGGATGATCAGGCGGACCTCCGCGTGTTCACAGGCAGCGTTGCAGGAAATCACATGATAGAAGCCTTCGATGCCTGCGGTATACTGCGGTTTTTCCCGCGGCGGCAGCATCGCGAGAAATTCCCCCGCGATATCGGCAGCATTGACCATGATGCCTTTTGCCGTACCGGTATGCACGCTCCGTCCCTCTACCGTCAGCTTTGCCTCGGACGCGTAGAACGTTTCGTCCTCATACCAGCCCAGATGGTCTCCGTCGAGCGTGTAGGCCACTTTCGCGGTCAGGCGGGACAGATCCACGTCCTTCGCGAGTCCGCCGACCTCTTCATCCGGCGTGAAAACAAGATCTATCTCCGCGTGCGGCTCTTCGGGATGCGCGCAATACCAGGCGGCCAGCGTCATGACAGCGGCGATGGATGCTTTATCGTCTCCGCCAAGCAGCGTCGTTCCGTCCGTCAGGATCAGATCCTGCCCGACATACTGCCGGAGATTCGCGTAATCCGCCGCTTTCATCACG
>CACZPA010000258.1 GCA_902782895.1 uncultured Eubacteriales bacterium | reverse complement strand
GCGCAGCGCACAAGATTGACCGGATTCTCCTGTCCCTCGGCACGCATGCCCTCATAGAACAGGCGGGAATACATCTGCGGATACAGGGTGCCGATCTGCTGACCGTTCCCGGCGTTGAGACGGAAATGGCGGAAATCATAAGTACCAAGCTCAGGCTCAGCTTCATCCAGCCAGAAGATCCGAATGTCGAGATCATAGTAGTTCTGCTTGATTTTCTTCCAGACATAGGCCCGTGCACGGGGGTTGGTCGCGTCGAAGAACATGGAATCCTCCACGAACCGCATGCCGATCTGTTCGCCGTAATCTGCCCGCATCAACAGGCCCTGCTGCAGCATTTCTTCGTAATTCTCACTGGTGAGGGCGACCTGCGGCCAGACACTGACCATCAGCTCGATCCCCATCTCCTTGAGCTCGTGGACCATAGCTGCCGGATCCGGGAAAAACTCCGGATCAAACCGGTAATCTCCCATCTTTGGCCAGTGGAAGAAGTCACAGACAATGACGTCGATCGGCAAGCCGCGCCTCTTGTATTCCCGGGCTACATCGAGCAGCTGCTCCTGATTCCAGTAGCGCAGCTTGCACTGCCAGAAGCCAAGCCCGTATTCCGGCATCATGGGCACGTGTCCGGTTGCGTCGGCGTAATTGCGGCTGATATCCGAAGGTTTGTCCCCAGCGGTAACCCAGTAGTCCATCTGTTTTGTCGAATCCGCGTGCCAGGTCGTGCGGTTTTTGCCGAAAGAAACATAACCCAGCGCCGGGTTGTGCCATAGGAAACCATAGCCCCGACTGGAGATTACAAAAGGCACGCTCGCCTGAGAGTTGCGATGTTTGAGCTCAAGCGTGCAGCCTTTCCAGTCCACCTGCTCCTCCTGATACTGTCCCATACCGTACAGCCGCTCGCCATCGTTTCCTTCGAAAGTGACATTCAGAGCGAAATCCCCGCCGGTCTGCGGAACGTATTCTCTGGGCGTGAGAATCAATGCGTTGCCGGAATCCGTTTCACAGAAAAGAAGCTCGCCTTTCTGATTGTAGAAAGAGAGGCGCGCATTGTGTTTCCAACCGGCAATCTCGATAACAGCTGTGATTTTACCGTTGCGCAAGGTTGCCCGGGTATCTTCCAGCACGATCTCGATTTCAGCGTCATCCTGCCGGGGTTCCAGCAGAGCGAAACGGTCATCACGCAGATCCGCCATCTGTACGGCGCGGACTCTCAGACTGTCTTTGCCCCAGGGAGATACAAGAACGGTTTCACCGTTACTGCGGCATAGGATCGAATGATCCTCCTGTGAAAAATAATGCATCGGATATCCTCCAAAGTCTGTAGAAAACGAACGATGATTTAGATAGATCACGGCTTCAAATCGCGTTTATTGTACCATTGCCGACCCAAAATGACAAGATATATTTCTAACATGCGAAACAAAAACAATCTGGACACGAAGATTCTCTATAGTCCGATTACAGTTGACAAGGAGTGACAAAGCAGTATAATTAAATTATTATGAAAAGAAAACCATCAATCAAAATCGCTTTTATGCAGCTGCTTCCGGAGGCGACCCTTGCGGAGCAGCAGGAGAAAGGCATGGCCGCCTGTAGAGAGGCGGCGGCAAATGGCGCGGATATCGCGCTTTTTCCGGAGATGTGGAGTGACGGTTACCGTATTCCGCAGGAAGAGGCGGAGCTCTCACGGCTCGCGATCGCGCGGGACGATGCTTTTGTCACGGCTTTCGGGGAGCTGGCGGCGGAGCTCGGTCTAGCGATCGGTATTACGTTTCTGGAGAAACATGAACCGAAGCCGCTGAATTCGGTAGTTCTGTTCGACAAATACGGCAGGGAATGCCTGCACTATGCCAAGGTGCATACCTGTGCGTTTGACGCGGAGAAGATGCTCGACAGCGGAGAGGGTTTCTTCGTGACAGATCTTGCGGCCGGCGACGAAATCATCAAAACCGGCAGCATGATCTGTTTTGACAGGGAGTTCCCGGAGAGCGCGCGGATCCTCATGCTGAAAGGCGTGGAGCTGATTCTGGCGCCGAATGCGTGCCCGATGGAGATTAACCGGCTTTCCACGCTGCGCGCAAGGGCGTATGAGAACATGGTGGCCATCGCGACCTGCAACTATCCTGCGGGAATGCCGGACTGCAACGGACACTCGACGCTTTTTGACGGGGTCGCGTGGCTTCGCGATGAGCCCGGTGTCCGTGACATGTGCGTTCTGGAAGCGCCCGGCGCGGAGGGCATCTACTACGCGGAGCTCGATCTGGCGCAGCTGCGGGAGTACCGCGCGGACGAGGTCATGGGGGACAGATACCGACATCCGGAAAAATACGGCGCACTGGTATAAATCGCTTTTTTACAAGAAAAACACCCTGGAGCAAATGCCGCGGGCTCATAAGGAAGTATTTTCACATGTATGGAATTGTGTAGTCTTTCGGGACTGCACCATTCCTGTTTATATGCTGTGATGCGATACAGTTGGGGGCTTTGGCGAATCTCGTCCATCAGTCCCTTCAGCAGCATCCCCGTGTAGATCCCGTCCATGTGTGTGCGCAGAATCAGAAGTTAACTTATATGTTTTGATCTGCTGTTTGCTGTGCCATCTTCCGAAACCGATCGGGCGTTACACCGAACATCTGCTTGAAGCTGCGGATGAATTGCCTCGTATCACGATAGCCGATCTCTTCGCAGATGTGATCGAGCTTCCAGTTCTTTGTTTTCAGCAGTTCTGCGGCTTTTCGCAGTTTGAAATCCTTGACAGTTTCCGCGAAGGACCGTCCGGCCTGCTCCTGAAACATACGGCTCAGATAGGATTCATTGTAATGGAATTCTGCAGCCAGATCATGAAGCGTAACCGTGCGGTAGTGATTGTACATATAGTTGACCATGTCGAGAATCCGCCGATCCTTGAGAGCAATGCTGTAGAGCGGCTGCATCGTGTCCATATATCTCTGAAGAATATAAGTGATCAGACTGGCCGCAGTCGATTCCAT
>CACZPA010000257.1 GCA_902782895.1 uncultured Eubacteriales bacterium | reverse complement strand
GCGGTACTTATTCATTATACATGCTGCCCCGCATATTTGCAAGGTTTTTCAGGCATGCCGCGAGGTCTGCCGCCTCACGCCTTGCCCGCAAAAGCGCGGACCACTTCTTCTGCTGTCCGGCACAGGGTAAAGAGGTCCGCTGCCGGCTTGACCAGGAAGTTTTCACCGCCCGCTCTCTCAAACCAGCGGATCAGATCTTCATAGAACCCGGCCGGATCGTACAGCACGACCGGTTTGTCGAGCTCTCCCGCCTGTATCATGGACAGCGTCGAGAAAAACTCGTCGAGCGTCCCGACCCCGCCAGGCAGGGTGAGCAGTCCGTCCGCGACCTCGATCATCTTCTGCTTGCGCTCTGCGAGATCTGCTGTCCGGATCACCTGCGTGCAGCCCTTGTGCAGATGTCTTCCCGGACTGACCAGCGTCTCCGGGATCACACCGATAATGTCGCTCCCCGCTTCCGCAAAGCCGTCCGCGGCCGTCTCCATCAGGCCGGACGCGAATCCGCCGAAGACAAGGCTATGCCCTTCCCGACCGAGCCGAAACGCCAGATCTTTGATATTTTCCGGATATATGGCCGGCAGATTCCGGCTGGATGAACAGAATACACAGATTTTCATGTGATGTTCCCTCTCTGATTATTTGCTGCGGACGCGGCACGCGAGCGGCCTGTCCGAATGATGCGTTCTCATGTGATATTATATCATAAGAAACCGATTCTATAAAGAAGCACGGGCCTCCTCTTGAAAAAACCTTGACGGTATTGCAAAAATCCTTTATATTGTACATATTATAATGGGAAAGGAGGCAGCTGCATGTTCAAAGCGACGGTTCTGGAATTCATCCGGCGTCTGAAGCATGACGATCTGGTAGCATATTCGGCGCAGATCGCGTTTTTTACTGCACTGTCCATCATTCCTTTTCTCCTGATTGTCTCCGGATGGGTGACGGCCTCCGGCATCGTCGACGTTGACAATCTGCTCGAGCTGCTCGATACGACGGCCCTTCCCGATGAAACGAGAGAGCTGCTGCGGCTCGCGTTCGGGCGTCCCGGCTCGCAGACCGCGATGATCTCCATCGCGACGATTACGGCCTTGTGGTCTTCCTCGATGATGATCCGCGCGATCATGAGTGCGATCCACATGGTCTTCCGGGAGCGGGAATCCCGTCCCCTGCTGCGCCGTTACGTCCTTTCCATCGTCTTCACACTGCTGCTGGCAGTCGGCGTTTTGCTGCTGCTCGTCCTGACCGTCTTCGGTGAAACGATCCGCGGATTCCTGGTGACGCTCGGATTCAGCAACCGTGTACTGTCCCTGGCCTTTACCGTTCTGCGGTCCATCCTGCCGGTAGGTGTTCTTTTCCTGGTCCTGTGGGGGCTCTACACTGTTATCCCCTGCCGCAAAGTGCCGCGTCAATGTACATTTACCGGCGCGCTGATCAGCACCCTGATGGTCCTGGTCGTCAGTATTATTTTCTCCTACCTGATCCGTTCAGCCGTTATCCGTTATTCTCTGCTGTATGGCGGACTTTCCGGATTTGCCGCGGTTCTGTTCTGGTTTTACTGGTACAGCTTCGGACTGCTCTGCGGTATGGAGATCTGCGCCGTCCTTTACGATATGCCGGAATACCGGGCGTGGCTGACAGCCCGCGCGGAAGAAAAACAGCGTACCAAGGACGCCAACCGCCGTATCCGCGAAGAATACAAAGCCCGGGCAAAAGCCGAGCGCAAGCGTCTGAAATCTGCTGCCCCTCCCGTGGCAGTTCCTTCGCAAGATTCCGTCAAGCCCTGATATCATGCCTTGGCTTCATGCCCTGATGTCACGCCTTGATGTCATGCCCTGATGCCATGCCCTGAAAGGAGCCTCTTCTCATGAAAAGCAACTCTTTAACATCCCTGCGCGAATTTTTCGCGTCACAACCTCAAATCTACAAGGACAGCGCGCGTGAATTCACACGGCTGACGAGCATTGCCGGTGTCGGCATGGTTCTGGCCGTGAGTATCGTCCTGTCCTTTTTCAGTTTCTACGTGACGGAAACGCTCCGAATCGGCCCGGCGTATCTGGCGACCGCGATGCTCGGTATGCTCTACGGCCCTGTCACCGGCGGTATCGCCGCCGGCCTCGGCGACATTCTCAAATACCTGATCAAGCCGAGCGGACCGTTTTTTCCGGGATACACGCTGACCGCACTGCTCGGCGGTGTCGTCTACGGCTCCTTCCTCTACAAAAACAAAGTGACAGTCCTGCGCTGCGTGCTGTCCAAAGCCTTTATCAATATCTTCCTGAACCTGGGACTTAACACTCTCTGGTCCTCGATCCTCTACGGCAAGGCCTTCTTCGCGATTCTGATCCCGCGTGTTTACGCGAATGTCGCGCTGCTGCCGCTCCAGATTGTCCTTCTGTACGCCCTCCTCAAAGCTATCTCTGTCCTGCTGCCGCGTATCCAGCGGCGGAACGGTCAACGAGACGGGTGAAAAGCGCAGGCTTTTCGCCACCTTCCTGTTCATATTCTGCGAGAACTGTCGCGGCACTTTTCGCAGCAGTTTTGCATCGCCCGTTATATAAATCGATTGACAAAATCGATGCTTTGTGCTACCATGTTCCGCAAAGGAAGTGATTTTATTGAACAAATCGATGTACAGTCTGATTCTGACGGACGAGGTCGTCGAGAAGATCGATGAAATGGCCTATCAACAGGGTATGAGCCGTTCACAGATGATCGACCATCTGCTGGCCCGTGAGGCCGGCTTATATACACCCGAACAGCGGACGCGCATGCTGGTCAAGGAGACCGCTGACCGCGTCAGCACCGTCCTGCCTTCGCTAAAACTCCAGATCCGTTCCAACTGGGGCAGCATGGAGATGGCGACCTATGTCCGCTACAAATACAATCCCAGTGTCAAATACAGTTTTGACATCGTGACTGCCGGCGGCCAGCCCGTCGGATGTCTGCGGCTTTCCTCGCGGACGACATCAACCGAGGTCCAGACGCTGCTCAATCAATACCTGGATACGCTCTCGCGGATCGACGCGGCCGGGGCAAAGCTTTTTCTCATCGAGCCGGCTTCGTCCGGCAGGATCTTCACGCGAAACGTCCTGCTGCCGCGGCTTTTCACGAACGCTGATGACATTGAAGCTGCGGCCGACCACCTGAGCCTCTGCATTTCCCTGCTGGAAAAAACCATGCAGACCTATTTCCGGACGCTGGACGATCCCGCACTGCAGGCCGCCGAGCTTGCCGCCGCCTATCGCTCCGGCCTCTCCGCCAACTGACTATCATCCCGCCAACTGAAAGGAGCCGCTATGAAAAGTATTCTCGCCAGTAACGCAAAGGACCGCCTTTTCGCCGTCTACCCGGAAGAGACTCTCGCGCAGCTTGAAGAGCACGCCGGCCTCGACCGTTCCGCCGTTCTGACCAATCAGAACCTCGAGGAACTGCGTCCCCTGCTCGCCGATGTCGAGGTCATTTTCTCGACCTGGGGCATGCCTGTCCTCACCGAAGAGCAGATCGCGGACTATCTGCCCAATCTGAAAGAAGTCTATTACTCCGCCGGATCGGTACAGGCTTTTGCCCGGCCGTTCCTTGCGCGCGGGATCCGCATCTACAGTGCCTGGGCCGCCAACGGCGTGCCCGTCGCGGAATACGCCGTGTCCCAGATCCTGCTCGCGAATGTTGGTTTCTACCAGGCCATGCGGTATCAGAGCACCGGTCAGATCGAAAAAGCCCGCGCCTACAGCCGCCTTTTCCCTGGCAATTATGATGTCAAGATCGGCATCCTTGGCGCCGGCATGATCGGCACGATGGTGATCGAACGTCTTAAAAAAGACTATCATGTGGACGTGATGGTTTTCGACCCCTTCCTGCCGGAAGAGAAAGCCGCCGCGCTCGGCGTCCGCAAAGCATCGCTCGCGGAGGTTTTCACCGAATGTCAGACGATTTCCAACCACATCGCCAACAACGCGCAGACCGTCGGTATGCTGAACTACGAGAGCTGCTTTAAGTACATGAAAGACAACGCGGCCTTTATCAATACCGGCCGCGGCGCGCAGGTCGTTGAGGCCGACCTTGTCCGCGTCCTGCGGGAGAAACCTGACGTGACCGCAGTACTCGACGTGACCTGGCCTGAGCCGCCAGAACCCGATCACCCGTTCTATAATCTGCCAAATGTCTTCCTGACACCGCATATCGCGGGCAGCACCGGCAACGAAGTCCATCGCATGTCCCTCTATATGCTGGAAGAATTCCGCCGCGTCCATTCCGGCCAGGCCCCGCTGTATGAAGTCTCCGTGGACATGCTCGCAAGGATGGCGTAAACATGGTTTTTCGCAGGATAATACCCTCTCACATATCACAGGAGGCTTAAGATGGAAGATATGAAACCGTTAAAGCTGGGCGTCGCGTATCATGGCAACAGGATGCCTTTCCACGCCGAGCAGGATTTCCGGGAAATGACAAATCACAACATCAATCTGGTCGTCCACATGCTTTCTCACACCGACTGGGACCGCCATCTCCACGTTATGAAGGACCTGGTCGCCATGTCGGAGGCGGAAGGCCTTGAGACCTGGATGGACAACTGGGGGCTCGGCGGCCCTCCGGGTGACAAATCGCATTTTCTCGCCTACTATCCTGACAGCCACATGTACTATTCTGACGGATCGATGGACCCTGTCCGGGCCTGCCTCAACAGTCCGGATTACCGCACCTGGGTAAAGCAATGGATCGACGCCGTGGATTTCACCGGCTGCCGCACGATCTTCTGGGACGAGCCGCATATGCCGACAAAAAAAGGTTCCGACGGACACCGTCTCTATACCTGTACATGCCCGCGCTGCCGTAGGCTTTTTGCCGAGCGCTACGGCCGGGAGATGCCTGAGACTGCCGATGACGACGTGAACGAGTTCAGAGTACAAACGCTCCTTGATTATTTCTCCGAGGTCACAGCCTATTCTGCCTCCAAAGGCATGAAAAACGTTGTCTGTGTCATGCTCGGCGAGCATTTCGGGATCAGTCTCGCGAATATCGAACGTTTCTGCAGTATCGATACGATCGACAATATCGGCTCAGATCCGTACTGGGTCGGCCGTCCCGACGATCCGTACGATTATGTATACCGCGGCACGAAGCAGAATCTCGAGATCAGCCGGAAATGCGGCAAAGACCACAATATCTGGATCCAGGCTTACAACAATCCCCGCGGCGCAGAAGAAGACATTGTTCTGGCAGCCGAAGCGGCTTACGATGCCGGTGCCCGCACGATCCTCGCATGGGGCTTCTACGGGAGCCAGTCCAATGATTATGCCGCCAAGAACGCTCCTCTTGTCTGGAAGAAAACCTGCGACGCCTTTGAACGGCTGACCGCTTTTGAGCGAAACCGGATCCTCGAGGAGAAGCGCTTGCTCTATAGGAGGTGAGTCCGCCATGAAAATAGTCACTCTACTGGGCGATTCGATCCGCCTCGGGTACGAAAGCCGCGTTACCGAGCTTCTGAAGCCGGATTTTAAAGTTTTCACTTATAAAGGCAACGGCAGGTTCGCCGCCTATACGCTGCGGTCGCTCTTTGATTACAGGGAGCAGATCGCCGGCAGTGATGTAATCCACTGGAATAACGGTCACTGGGATCTCTGCGATCTCTTCGGGGACGGGATCTTTCACCTCGATCGGTCAGTACACAGACTGTCTCCGGCGCATCGCAGGCCTGCAAAACCGACTCCCCCGAACATACAGCAAAAAGCCGCTGGCAGAACCAGCAGCTTTTTTATTCCAGGTTATGTCCCAGCCTCTCAGAACCACTCGCCGTAGCCCATCTTGACCAGGTTGTCATGGCTGATCTTGAGGCTCTCAAAGCGGTCGCGGCCGTAAGTCTCGTCCTGCTCGACCAGGAAGTATTCGCTGCCGCCCGCAAGGCCAGCCTCGATGCACTCCTTGATCGGCAAAGAGCCTTCACCGACCTCCGCGAACTGGACGATACTTCCGAAACTGTTGAAGAAAGCGTCCGAGAATTCTTTTGAATCCGGCGCAAGCCCCTCCGGGATCTGCACTTCGGCGATCCGGTAATCTTTCAGATGCAGCAGACGGATCCGTCCCGCGTATTTCTTAATAAAACTGATCGGATTTTCACCGCCGCGATGGATCCAGTGCGTATCCAGCTCAAATCCCATCTCCGGCGCGTTGTCACGGATAATGTCCAGCAGATAGCGGCCGTCATAGCGCACGAACTCGATATTGTGGTTGTGATAGTACAGATCGATGCCCTCCTCGCGCAGCTTCAGCGCGTATTCGTTGGCCTGTTTCGCAAAATCCAGCGCCTTGTTGTAGCTGCCGACGCAGGTCATCGGGAGAATGCCGATGCGGAGCATATTGCAGTTCAGAGTACGGCAGTCATTGACGATCTTCTTGAAATCATCCGGATCGTTCAGATATTCGCCGGGCATACCGGGAACCAGCGGAGAAAGCGACGCGGTGCAGGAGGACACTTTCATCCCGAGCTCATCCACCGCGCGGCGGAACCCCTTCACGTTCTGTTCGTTCATCGAGACCTGCGAGATCTCCACGCAGTGATATCCGATGTCCGTGAGTCTCCCCATCATTGTATACGCGTCAAAATCCGGGATTTTGGACGGCGCGATCGTGCTCATCTGCACACCGATCAAACCTTTTTTCATTGTAATACCTCCTGTGTTTATTCGTTATTGTCGTCGAGGATCTCAACCAGCGTGATCTCGAAATTCAACTCTTTGCCGGCCATCTCGTGGTTGGCGTCAAAAGTGATGGTCTTGTCGTCTTTAGCGGTGACTTTGACGCGGAAAGGCCTGCCCATGGAGTTGCGCAGATAGACCTGCTGCCCGACAGTGAGCCCCTCCGCGCCTTGCAGATCGCTGAGATTGACGGTGATAATCGCGTCGGGATCCACCTCGCCATAAGCCTCGGAGGGCATCAGATGCACGTTGATAGTCTGGCCGACATCCATATCCGCAACCGCCGCATCAAAACCAAGGATCATCATACCCGCACCGCAAACGAATTCCAGTGGCTCTCCTCGATCATAAGAGGAGTCGAATTGTGTCCCGTCGTTGAACGTGCCTCGGTAATGCGTGCGGACCTTTTTGCCGACGTTCTTGCCGGTGATCACGGGACGTCTGTGGCAACCGGGGCAGCCCTCGCCACAGTCAGAACCACAGTCTTCACCGCAATCGGAACCACAGCCGGCGTCATTGCTACTGTCTTCGCCACGGTTATTTCCTTCGCCATGGCCGCCATGCCCGTGATGATGCCCCTCTCCGTGATGATCGCAGTTGGCTCCGGTATTCTCCAGCTCGCCTCTCAGATAGGCCGCGACCACCTCGTCCACATCTCCGGAAGCTCCCGCGCAGAGCTCGATCCCCTGCTGCGCAAGGGCTGCCGTAGCGCCTCCACCGATGCCGCCGCAGATCAGAACATCGATGCCCTTGCCGGAAAGCAGACCCGCAAGCGCCTCGTGTCCGGATCCTTCCGAACCCACGATCTCGGCCGAAACGATCTTGCCGTCCTCAACCTCATAGACCTTGAACTGCTCTGTGTGTCCAAAGTGCTGGAAAACCTGTCCCTTGTCGTACGTAACTGCGATTCTCATTGCTGTTGCTCCTTTACTGAAATACCTCTGCCGCGCTAACTTTTTTCATTATCAGGCGGCAGCACATTTTAAAGATTCTCTCAAATTATACCGCCCATGTCAAGTATCTTTTTCCGGCAAGAGATCAGTTTGTCATATCTCAAATCTCTCTCAAGTACAATACGATTATAGTCACTTTCATTTCAAAAATGTCGCCTTAAAAGCGACATTTATCAACATTCATGCCGACACTTATGCCAATACTTATCTAACAGATTAACCAATACCCCAACCCCCGTCTTATTTCGCCAGATACCGCTTCTCTGCGCCTCGTCCGATCGCCTGCACGAGCCCCATACCGCTCATCTGCTTCATGAGATCGAATGCACGGGTCTTTTTGATTTTCAGCAAGGCTTGGACCGTTTCATCCGTAATCTGGCCGTTTTCAGAGATATAATCCATAACCTTTTGAATCTGCGGCGTGACAGCAACGTTTGGGCTGACATCCGCTTTCTGCACGGCATTCATGTTAGGCAGCACTATCTTAAAGGCATTTGTTGTTGTCTCGATTGTCGGCTGAACAGGACAGTTTTCATAGAGTTTATAGATCCTTCGGATACCCGTCCCATAACTCTCTATCAAACGCAGACGATGGAACATTTCGGCGAGATTCTTATTACGCGGCTGAGAAATCCCGATCCGGATATCATCTGTGGAAAGACCGGGAAGAAGTCCGCCGATAGAAATAAACTCCATCCTTTCATCGTTAACATTGATAATAATACTGCCGCTAAAACTGTAATCCCGGTGCACAAGCGCATTCAGAAGCGCTTCACGGAGCGCCTCTTCAGGATAATCCTGTTTCTCAATTCGTTCCAGGCCCTTGAATGTCGCCGCTGTCCTGTTGCAGAGCATAAGATAATTAAAACTGTCTTCCAGCTGTGTAAAAACGGAGCCTCCAAACTCCTTGTTGTCTTTGAAAACAGTATTCGAATCATCTCCAAAAACAGCGATCTTCGTTGTATGCGCGCATTGATCCGAGATGATAAGCGCAAGGTTTGTAAAAAGCCCGTCGTCCTTCTGCGTGATTCCCAGAGCACGATACTTCTCCTTGGCAAACTGCACGCCGTATTTCTTAAAGGCCGCCGCTGCAGCTTCAAAGGAAAGATTCTGCTCCATAGAACGCATTTCCTCGAACGTGTCCCCATCACTTTCCTTAATCATCTGGCGAATTTGCTCATAGGAAGCCGGAACGCTGGAAGTCCCCTGCCGTACATAAACGCCGCTGGGCTTCAGTCCTTTGCCTTTGAGGTAGTAAGGCTTGTTCGTTCCTTCGCTAACTGTAATGCGTACCACCTTGTGATCCTGGATCGAGAAACGCACAAACATTGTTACATCCGGCATAATATCATCCCGAATGCCATTCGTGATACGGGTATACTCCTGATCCACATCTGTAAGTCCGACAACATTCCCGTTATTATCTATCCCAACATATACAACCCCGCCATCTGTATTGGCGAAAGCAATCACTTCTTTATATATGTCCTCAGTAAACTGAACCTTGAATTCCAGATTTTCGGTTTCGAAGCTCATGAGTACACCTCCTCATATAAAACTGTCTCTATTATACTCATGAAAATTCGCCTTGTCAACAGCGAGACCGAATTTTCAGCGAATATTCGGTGAATTTTCGGTCATTCAGTGAATATTCGGTCACGCGGTGAAAATTCAGATATTTCCTATCTGAAGTCTGCAGAATCCGATCAGCTGTATCCTTCCCCAGACGTGCTTCCAGATCCTGATAAATATAACGGATCTTCTTATGCCGATTAGACGAAATCGGACGAGCTTCATCACGATTCCCGCCAAAGATTTTTGATATTTGCATTTACTATGCCTCCCTTGCTCTGAGCGCAGCTTTTCCTGTTCTCATGACGGTCTGTGCGCTTCTTCCACTTCTTTTATAAACTGCTATACGCAAGCAAAACAACATGGTATCGCTCTGCGATTTTCTTTGCCGTAGGCATGACCCCCAGATAGCTCGTCCCGCCACCATGCAGCAAGGCCATCAATTCTTCGTTCTCTTTGCCAAATTCAAAGCATTTCATTGTTATACGCCTCTAACTGTATATCAAAAAAGAAAAACTGTCAAATGCTCGGGACAGATCCCTCGTCTACACCGCATGGCCTCCCCGCGTTTTGCAATGCACCCATGCTTTGCCGCCGCGCTGTCAATCCTCCATAACCTCTCCGTGAATGGCGACGCGGCCTTCGTCCGGGCATTTCGCGTCAAACAGCCTGGCCTTGCCCTCTCCGTGATCCAGGATGCCGCCGTTCAGCAGCACGTAAACAGAAGGATAGATGCTGTTCCACAGCTCATGGCACAGCGGCGGGCACAGATCTTCGACGATAAATTCCTGTCCCTGTGTGAAATAGCCGCATCTGCAGCGGCTCTCCGTTATCGTCAGTTTAACTTTCATCGCGCTGTCATTCATCCTTTACGCAGTTCCATATAAATTGAGATTGGCTCTTCATCCTCAGAAAGCAGATGCTCCGGGAAAGCTTTCTGCTGAAACCCAAGCCGCCTATACAGGGCAATCGCCTTCAGGTTTTGCGGATTCGGATCGACCCATACGACCTCGGCCCCGTTCCGGAACGCTTCCTGGATTGCATGGGAAAGTCCTGCCGCGGCGATGCCCCGCCCTCGCGCGAATCCAAACAGCTTAATGTCCAGCGCCGCGCTTCGATGCTCCGCATCAATATTATAAAACGATTCTCCGCAGTATTTCCCGTCTTCGAATATCGAATAGTGATTCAAGGCAGGCCTGTTGGATTCAATCCACTGAAACCAGCCTTTCATCTCTTCGCTTGTCCTCTGCAATCCATCAGGAAAACCGACAAACCTCATTACATCCCCGTCCGCCCAGAGTTTCTGAACATTATCAAGATCTTCGATTGTTGTTTCTTTGATCACAGTCATCTCAAGACCTCCTCAAGCCCCGATTTGCGCATATGCTTGACATTTTCGGTTATATGACAGCCACATTC
>CACZPA010000256.1 GCA_902782895.1 uncultured Eubacteriales bacterium | reverse complement strand
TTTCTCCATCAGCAGCTTCTGGCAGAATTCTTCCGAACGCATACCGGTGCTCTGGATAGACGGAAATACATAGAAAGCTCCCTGCGGATCTGAGCACGGCAGCCCGATCTTCCGCAGCCGGTTCACGACATAACGTCTCCTGCGCGCATACTCTGCCCGCATTTCGTCGACATAGCGATCGCAATTGCGAAGCGCCTCGATCGCCGCGTACTGGCTTGTCGTCGGCGCGCACATGATCGCGAACTGATGGATCTTGGTCATCTGTTCAATCAGATCCGCCGGACCCGCGGCATAGCCGAGACGCCAGCCCGTCATGGAAAAAGCCTTGGAAAAGCCGTTGATCACGAGCGTTCTTTCCTGCATTCCGGGCATCGCGGCAATCGATTCATGCTTGCCGTCATAGGTCAACTCCGCGTAGATCTCATCCGAGATCACGAACAGATCTTTCTCCTGAACCAGCTCGCAGATTTCCTGCATGTCCTCCCTGTGCATCGTCGATCCCGTCGGATTGCCGGGAAAAGGAAACACCAGGATCTTGGTGCGGTCCGTGATCGCTTCGCGCAGATCCTTCGCCCGAAGCTTGAATTTATTCTCTTCCCGCAGCGGTACGGTCACGACACGGGCACCCGCCATCTCCGCGCAGGGTTTGTACGATACAAAGGACGGCTCCGGCAGAAGCACCTCATCTCCTGGCTCTACCATCGCGCGCAGCGCCAGATCGATGGCTTCGCTGCCGCCGACCGTTATCACGATCTGCTTCTGCGGATCGTACTCCAGTTTATATTTGTCTGCGATATAAGTCGAAAGCTCCCGGCGCAGCGCCAGCAGACCGGCATTGGCCGTATAGACCGTGCGGCCTTTCTGCAGCGTATAGATCGCCTGTTCCCGGATCGGCCAGGGCGTCATGAAATCCGGTTCGCCCACGCCAAGCGACAGCACATCCTGCATCTCACTGGCAAGGTTGAAAAAGCGCCGGATCCCGGACGGCGGCATCTCGCAGACTTTACGGTTCAGGAAATTCCTCATGGCGATACCAGCATACGCTCGTCCTTCTCCGTGTCTTCGAGGACGACTCCGTGATCTTTATAACGTTTCAGCACAAAATGCGTAGAGGTGCTCAGGACCTGATCGATCGGCGCGAGTCTCTGCGCGACAAAAAGCGCGACCTCCTTCATGGTGCGGCCTTCCACGATAACCGTCAGATCAAACGCGCCGGACATCAGATAGACAGCGCTGACCTCATCGAACTGATAGATTTTCTGCGCGATATTATCAAATCCGTCCCCACGCTGCGGCGTAACCCGCACTTCGATCAGGGCTGTGACCTTATCGATCTTGGCCTTGTCCCAGTTGATCATCGTATGGTAACCGAAAATGACTTTATCCTTTTCAAGCTGCGTCATCTGCGCGGCGATTTCTGCTTCGTTTTCATCCAGCATGACAGCAAGGTCCTTGACATCGGTTCTGCTGTTCTTCTCCAACACTTCAAGAAGCTCTTTTGTTTTGGTTTCCAGATCCAAAATACAACACTCCTCTCGGAAAAAAATATACATAATCAGTATACTGCATTTCTGTGAAAAAATAAAGAACAATCGGTAAAGAATTAGTATCGGAATCCTTCTCCGGGATGAAATCGACTAAAATCACGCTTCATTACCTCGGCAGTTCTCTCCAGAATACGGAGGGTTTCTTCGGACCTCCGCCTCTATAGCGGGCACGGCTTAGGATCAGCCCGTCCCTCGCACGTGTGCAGCCGACATACAGAAGCCGTCTCTCCTCTTCCAGGCTGTCCGCCCTCTCGTGCGGAAGTGTCCCCGACTCGATCTGCGGGATCCACACCTGATCGAATTCCAGTCCCTTGGAAGCATGCAGCGTCATGATCCGGATTCCTACGGGAGAATCCGCATGATGCTGTTCCCTCCCTTTGGACAGTTTTCTCTCGTAATCCTGCCAGTTATCGCAGCTTCGCGCAAGCTCCTGAAAGAAAAGGAACCGGTCCCGCAGCCGTTTATACGGCAGCTTCTGCTCCTCCGCGAAATCCTCGAGGAACCGCCGATATTCTAGTCTGCTGTAGATTCTGCCGATTCCTTTTCCCGGTTCCTCATTCCGCAGCTTGCGCAGATGGTACAGCAGCTCCTCCAGCTTGATACGGTATTCTGTCCCCAAGGGCATCTGCAGCAGCTCTTGCGGGTCCACGCCTTGCCGCAGCCACGTCAGAATACCCGACGGAATGCCGCGCTGCGGACGTTTCAGGATCCCGGCAAAGGCTTGCCCATCTCCCTGCGCCGCCTTTGCATAGTTCAGAATGTCCTCTCCAATCCAATGCCGGTACGGATTCATTCCGTCCTCCTTAAGACGGTAGTTGATCCCGCTGTCATCGAACGTGTGGCACAGGTGCGCGGCGTCATAAATGCTTCTGTACAGGATGGCGCAGTTTTCCGGATGACGCAGTCTCTTTGCCCAATCCGCGATTGCCAGCGATTCCTCCCGCTCAT
>CACZPA010000255.1 GCA_902782895.1 uncultured Eubacteriales bacterium | reverse complement strand
TGCTCGACTCCGGTCCGTACCCTCCCTCAGGGGAAAATAACACACTTGCTCTTTCGGGTGTTACACCCGATCGCTCAAGTGCAGGTGTAATTCTATCACGACCCTCTTCAGCTGTCAACCCTTTTTTTAAAAGTTTTTCAGATTTTTTCATTCTGGCGGAATGCTTCGCCAAAAAGGTAAAAAACCGCTTGCTTTTCCGAGCGGGTTGTTGTATAATATAGTCGTTCGCGCGAGTGGCTCAGGGGTAGAGCATCGCCTTGCCAAGGCGAGGGTCGCGGGTCCGAATCCCGTCTCGCGCTTTTTTGCTGCCTTTTTTCGGACAGATCCAGGATCTGACGGCTTCACCCTCTGACATGACAGGCTGCGACAATTCAGAACAGGCTGATCTGTTCATATGTACGCAGGCATTTCAGCCTCGGCGGATCCAGTGCGAGCAGATCCGACGGGGACGCTTTTTCCTTCATATAGATCTCAGCTCCGTCCGCAGAAAACAATACCGGCATTCTGTCATGCACCGGAGTGACGATCTCGTCCGCCGGCCTTGTCAATACGACAAATACAGAAACCATTCTGCCGTCCCGGTTTTCAGCCCGGTATACTCCGGCCATATATATCGGCGCGTTGTCTTCTCTCGTGAAACCGGTCAGCTGACGGCTTTTGTCCCATTCATAGAAGCCTCTTGCAGGGACAATACAGCGGTGAAAAGCAAAACTGTCCCGGAACGAGATCTTCTCTTCTACGGTTTCGGTTCTGGCATTGATCAGCAGCCCACCGTGCGCGGGATTCCGAAATCCCCAGGACATTGGCATCGCGGCAATCTCTCCATCCATGGCCGTCAGAACCAGCGGACTCTCCGAGGGACGTATTTCCCCTGTCGGAAGGCCTTGCCCGATTCCTTTCTTTTTATACAGGATCTGCGCGCGGATATCTTCTTCCAGTTCGTGATCCCCGTAATATCTGCAGCACATCTGCAACAATCCTTTCTTATTATATATGCCGTCCGGCGGTTGACGGATTCTCCAATTGATGATAGAATTCAATAAAAATCATTCAAGGAGATATAGACATGGTGTTTCCTTTGCTTTTCTGGATCCTTCTGGCAGTTTCACTGCTGCTCTGCGCATTGGGATTCATCCGGTTCGCTTATTTTCTGTCCGTCGGCTTTGGCACGGCTGTAGCCGGCCAGAGCCTCGCGCTCGCGATTGCCGCTGTACAGAACGGCAGCCGTGATATCGGTTATCTGCTGTTCTGCGCGCTTCTTGTCGCATACGGTATCCGCCTCGCGCTTTTCCTGGTTCTGCGGGAACGCAAAGACAAGAATTATCTGAATTCGCAGACAACGCAGTCTTCCAAGCCGATCACGATCCTTGTGCGTATCTTTGTATGGATTTCTCTCGGAATTCTCTATGTATTCCAGATCACGCCTCTTCTCTACCGCGGAGCCGAAGGTGCTTCTTCCGACGCGTTTCTCTACGTCGGTCTGGTCCTCTCCGCCATCGGTTTTGCCATTGAGATCATCTCGGACGCGCAGAAAAGCGCCGCTAAGCGTGCAAACCCGGATCAGCCGGCGATGACCGGCCTCTATCGGATCTCCCGTTTCCCCGGGTATTTCGGCGAAATCCTGATTTGGACCGGTGTTTTCGTATCCGGTCTGTCCGTGTACAGTGGCTGGCAATGGGTCATCGCGATCCTTGGATATGTGCTTGCCGTTTCCATCATCATCGGCAACGTCAAACGCCTGGAGCGCCGTCAGAACAAGGCTTACCGTTCGCTTGCGGCCTATAAGGACTATGTGGCGAAAACACCTGTCCTGCTCCCGCTCATCCCGATCTACCATCTTGTGAAAAAAGGCTGATCCCGCGGCTTTCCGCCAACAGCATCTATAGACCAAACGGCCGGATCCGGCACGTGTCCAAAGCTTTGGATACCTGTCAGACCCGGTCTTTTTCTGTGCTTAATCTGTCCCTGGCTGTCCCTTTTCGCCTGTTGGCCCTGTATTACTGGAAATCCGCCTGGCAATACATGACCTTGCCGTCCTTGACCGTCATCTGCGGTACGATTACCTGATGTCCGGTAAAGGTGTTGCCGTTATAATCAATATACGGTACATCTTTCTCGACCAGCTTCAGAATCGCCAGATCCGCGGGTGTGCCTGCCGCGAGGCTCGCGAGCTCCGGATGGCCGATATACCGGGCCGGTGTACGGGTCACGGCCGCGAGGACCTGCTCCAGCGTCATGCCGAAATCCAGGAATTTGCTCATGATTCTCGGAAGGCTGTGCAGCGGATGCAGATAATAGGCCGGCGGATTAATGTCACTCGAGATAATGTCCGGCAGCATACCGTCCGCGATCGCCTTCTGGCCGACGATAATGTCAAAATTGGTCCGCCCGTTTGCCATATCCATAACGACGCCGCGTTCCTGCGCCTCGCGTACGCCTTTTCTGACATGTCCGTCCGCGTCGAGGATCGTCTCGCCCTTGCCGTGGAAAATATGACACATGACGTCGCCCGGCCGCAGGATCGAAGCCAGTTTTTCCGTATCGATACAGGGATCCGACATATGAACCGTCACGTTGCAGCCAAGCTCCTCCGCCATCTGAATCGTCTCGCGGAGCGTCTCTTCCGCGTACTGCGGATCGAGAACCCCGTTCGACAGACGCAGCTTCAATCCGACGAGATTATCCGGATACTTACGAAACAGATCGCGGATCTTCGCGCGCTCAAAATAGCGTGCCTGCTGGTTTTCCGGATAGACCTCCGCGGCCTGTCCGCCGCTTGCCATGTGCAGCTGCGTGTAAATCCGCACGTCGCTGGCCGCCATGACACTCCTTCGGAATCCCTCGTATGTACCCGCTCCGACCGATCCGGCGTCCACCGCCGTCGTTATCCCGCAGGGAAAAGCATACGCGTCCGGATTGGTGCCGTTCTCCGTCCCGTAATTGTAGAAATGTACATGGTTATCGATCAGTCCAGTCGTGACAATGCAGCCCTCTGCGTCGATCGTAATCGGAGTTCCTGCCTCCGGCCCCTCCGCGGGCGCGTCCGCCATAAATTCTCCGTTTACATAAAGATCACGTTTTGTAATCTTACCCGTCTCCGGATCATAGACCTGCCCGTTCACAATCCTCAGATTCATCTGCTTTTCTCCTCCTCTGTACAGGATCCGATCTCCACCCGGACTGTATATTTCTGCGACTCGCCCGCTTCCAGAACCTTGAGCATGCCGCTCTCCCGCATCCATCCGCGCGGTCCCGGATAGCAGTTGCCGGGCTCAAGCCCCAGCACGTAATCGCGGACTCCCATCATTTTCCATTCGGTAAAACCGTCCAGCTCCTTCGCGTCAAAAGTGATCGTCAGCGCCGTATCGAGCTTGGGCTGCGCGATCCGCGCGTATCCGTTCCCGTCCCCGAAAATATGGCGATAGCATTGCTCCTCGATCTGCGCCTGCGGCTTTATCATCTTCATCCACTCGCCGATCCCCTGCGCGGCAAATTCCGTATACGGCTCCACCCGCACGGACGGAATCGTCAGAATACTGTCCTCATCGAGCAGCGGATAACCCATATTCATATGATAGAGGATCTCAAAGCCCTCTTTTCTGTCGCCGGTATTGCGGACGGTATCCTGGATTTCAAAAGCGTTCTGCGCTGTGGAAACAACGATCCGCCGCTCCAGACGCAGTTTCCGCCCGAAAAGCCTCTCGTCCTTGACGGTCATGCTGACCACAAGATCCGTCCCTTCTTCCTGCCAGAAAAGCTGCTCGCAAGGCTGATTCGCGATGCTTCCGTGCATCGGATATTGCACTCCCAGATCCTCGCTCGGCGCCCCGGCGCTCTCCAGCCCGCAGGTCGTCAGAAAGCCTGCCGTAAAGGACTTGAGGAAATTGTCCTCCGTCCTGTCATAGAAAGCCGGCGCCACATATCCGACTGGCGTCATATAGCTCATGTTTACGCCTTTATAGCGCAGTCTCGCGATATCGCCGCATCTGTCCGGCGTCACCGCAAGATCCAGCCCGATCCCGTTATGGATCTCCAGAAGCCGCATCCCGTCGCCTTTGCCGCCGACTAGACGATGCTCCTCGATCCCGTACACCTGACTGTCATGCCCGATATAAGGATTCATTTCCGATTAACCTCCGATATGAACCGACCGGCCTCGGAAATCCGCGGCCGGCCGTGCAGTTTGATTTACTTTTTGGAAGCGGAAGCCGGTATGGTTTCGCCAAGAGCTGTCGATGCCGGAACTTCCACCGTGGTATTGTAGCAGCTGAAGTATTCGTCCACATTCGCCGGAGCCTGTTTCTGCGTCAGAATGCTCACGATCGGTACGATCACCAGCCCGCCGAACATCGCGAAAACGCCGCTGTAGAGCGAGTTGCGGAACACAAGCCCGAGGAAACCGGCCGGTGCCGCGAACCAGCCGAGCGAGATGCAAAGCTGTATAATCATGAGCGTGACGCCGAATACAAAGCTTGCCGCCGCGCCCGCTTTTGTCGCCTTTTTCCAGAAAAGCCCGTACAGGAAAGGCGCCAGGAACGCACCGGCCAGAGCGCCCCAGGAGATACCCATCAGCTGCGCGATGAAGGTCACCTTGGACTTGGCCTGAATGATCGCGATGACCGCGGATACGACGATGAAGAACGCGATGAATACGCGCATGATCGTCATGTTCTTTTTCTCGCTGTTCTTACCCTCCGTCATCGGATCGATCAGATCCAGCGTCAGTGTGGAGGAAGACGTCAGGACCAGCGATGACAGCGTCGACATACTCGCAGAGAGCACGAGGATCAGTACGATCGCGGTCAGAAGATCCGGCAGTGTGGAAAGCATCTGCGGAATAATGCTGTCATAGCCCTCCGCCGCGACCTTCTCAGCCGTTGAGAACAGACGTCCGAATCCGCCGAGGAAATAGCATCCGCCGGCAACGATAACCGCGAAAGCGGTCGAAATCAGCGTGCCCTTCTTGACCGCGCCTTCATCCCGGATCGCGTAGAACTTGCCGACCATCTGCGGCAGTCCCCAGGTTCCGACGGAAGTCAGCATGACGACAAAGAACAGATATCCCGGATTCGGTCCGAAGAAGCTGACATACGCGCCGTCCATGACGTCGGATTCGACCTTGGAAAGCTCAACCAGCGAGCCCATGAATCCGCCGTTCTGGGAAAGCACGGCCGCGATAACCGCGACGATACCGATCAGCATGATCACGCCCTGAATGAAATCGTTCACCGCCGTCGCCATATAGCCGCCGATGATGACGTAAAGCCCCGTCAGCACCGCCATGCCGATAACACAGTACGCGTAATCGATATGGAACGCCATCTCAAACAGTCTGGACAGACCGTTAAAAAGGGACGCGGTATACGGAATCAGGAACACAAAAGTGATGATGGCCGCGGCCACGGTCAGTTTGTTGCTGTTGTAGCGCTTGCCGAAGAAATCCGGCATGGTGCGGGACCCGATATGCTGCGTCATCAGACGCGTCCTCCGTCCCAGAACGACCCACGCCAGCAAGGAACCGATAAAAGCGTTGCCCAGTCCGATCCAGGTCGACGCCACGCCGAATGCCCAGCCGAACTGGCCTGCGTATCCTACGAAAATGACAGCGGAAAAATACGAAGTTCCGAACGCGAATGCCGTCAGCCACGGGCCAACCGAACGCCCGCCGAGAACGAATCCGTCAACATTGGTATTATGTCGGCGGAAATGGATTCCGACCGCCAGCATTGCCGCAAAAAATACCAGAACCAGTATGATTTTCACTGCCATAGAAATGCCTCCTGTTCATGCGAAAAGATTGAACAGATTATACTCCAAGGCTTATAAAAATGCAAGCCGTTTTCTTAATTTATTCGTGTCCGCAAGAGTGGAGCCATCCCGTATTAAGCCTTGGGAAGCGAAATATCGTCGATTGCCTTAAGCTCTTCTTCCGAGAAATGAATATTCCGGAGAGCGCCGATATTGTCGAGGATCTGCTCCGGCTTGGACGCTCCGACCAGGACGCTCGTTACAATGCCGTCCTTCAGGATCCAGGCAAGCGCCATCTCCGCAAGGGTCTGTCCGCGGGACACCGCGATCTCGTTCAACGCGCGGATCTGGGCAAGCTTGTCCTCTGTCAGCGCGGATTCCTTCAGGAAACGCGGATCCTTCGCGATCCGGCTGTCCTGCGGTACGCCGTTCAGATAGCGGTTCGTCAGCAGTCCCTGCGCGAGCGGGCTGAAGCAGATGATGCCCTTCTTCAGACGGTGCGAGGTCTCCTTCAGACCGTTGTTCTCGATCGTACGGTTGAAGATATTGTAGCTGTTCTGATTGATGACAAAAGGCACGTGCAGCTCTTCCAGGATCGTGCAGGCTTTATCCAGCGTCGCTCCGTCATGGTTGGAAAGTCCGACATACAGCGCTTTTCCGCTGATAACCGCCTGCGACAGCGCCAGCATTGTCTCTTCGAGCGGCGTATCCGGATCCATTCTGTGATGATAGAAGATATCCACATACTCCAGACCCAGTCTCTTCAGGCTCTGATCCAGGCTCGCGAGCAGATATTTGCGGCTGCCGTGATCACCGTAGGGCCCCGGCCACATATAATAACCTGCTTTGGTGCTGATGATCAGCTCATCCCTGTACGGCATAAAATCTTCCTTTAAGATACGGCCGGCATTGATCTCCGCCGCTCCGTCCGGGGGACCGTAATTATTCGCAAGATCAAAGTGCGTGATTCCGTTGTCAAAAGCCGTACGCATCAGTTTGCGCATGTTTTCAGGCGCGCTGATATCGCCGAAATTGTGCCAGAAGCCGAGCGAAACCGCCGGCAGCAGCAGTCCGGACGCGCCGCAGCGGTTATAAAGCATGTCCTGATAACGATTCTCAGATGCCATATACATTGTATGTTTCCTCCTGAACGGGATTTTTAACTATTCTATCGATTTCCGCAGGATTTGTCAATCCGGGGCTTGCTAATCCTGAAAAAAAGAATATAATAGAAACAACAGTTTTGTTATCTAAAACACATCAGGAGGTCTTTTCTATGAAAATCGAAAAAATCGCGCATGTGGCGTTCAAATGCCATGATCTGGAAGCCAGCAAGCATTTCTACTGCGATCTGCTCGGCGCCAAGCTTAAATTCGAACGTCCCAACGACAAGGGAGAACCCTGGATTACATATCTGGAAGTTGCTCCGCTGCAGTTTCTGGAGCTTTTCTATGATCCGGACAATCTGCCGGAGCAGACGGATCCCCGCAAGGTTCCGCATATCGGCTATCAGCACTTCTGCTTCCAGGTAGACGATATCAAGGCGTTTGCCGCGTTCATGACCGAGAACGGCTTCCCGCCGGAGCGTGAGATTCGCCGCGGCAAGGACAATTCCTGGCAGATCTGGATCCTCGATCCCGACAACAACCCGATCGAATTCCATGAATATACGCCTGAATCCGACCAGCTGAAGGATTAAGGAGCTGCAGGATTAAGCGACAGAGTACATCTGCTTCATCATCCGAGAATTAAAAACATGCGCCGTCAGACGCGCCTATGAAAAAGCCGAGCATTTAAGTGCCCGGCTTTTTTGCAAGAGAAAGTATTTTTGATGAACCGACCAGGATTCCGGGAGGATTCCGAAAGAATTCCGGAAGGCAGATCCGGAACTCAGCGGATCTGTCCGTCGCCGTGGATCACATATTTGTAGGTGCAGAGCTCTTCCAGTCCCATCGGTCCGCGCGCGTGCAGGCGCTGCGTGGAGATTCCCATCTCGCAGCCGAGGCCGAATTCTCCGCCGTCCGTGAAACGTGTCGAAGCGTTCACATAAACCGCGGCCGAATCCACCAGCGTTGTGAAAGCCCGCGCTGCCACTTCATCCTGTGTCAGAATCGCATCGGAATGCCCTGTGGAGTGCTTCGCGATATGCACCATCGCGTCGACGGTATTCTTCACGACATGGACCGCGAGGATATAGTCCAGGAACTCCGTGTCAAAATCCTTCTCTCCCGCGGGCATCCCGGGGATGATCGCGGCGGCCGCATCATCCAGACGCAGTTCGACCGGTGTCAGGCCTTTCTCCGCACGTTCCGTCACCAGCTTCGCGTACAGCTTCGGCAGAAATTCCTCCGCGATCGCTTCGTCGACCAGGCAGACCTCCTCCGCATTGCAGACGCTCGGGCGGCTTGTCTTGGCGTTTTCGATGATCGTCAGCGCCTTGTCCTGATCCGCGGTCTTCTCGACGTAAATATGACAGATTCCTGTTCCCGTCTGGATGCATGGAACCTTGGCGTTCTCCACGCAGGCGCGAATCAGTCCCGCTCCGCCCCGCGGAATCAGCAGATCCACGAAGCCTACCGCTGTCATCAGTTCATTCGCTCCCGCATGCGTGGGATCTTCCACGAGATTGACCGCCGCCTCCGGGACACCGGCCTCCCGCAGACCGTTCTTCATCGCGGCCACGATCGCTTTTGCCGAGCGCAGGGCCTCTTTCCCGCTCCGCAGCACGCAGACATTGCCGCTCTTCAACGTAAGCGCAGCCGCGTCCGTCGTTACATTGGGACGGCTTTCATAGATGATCGCCACCACGCCCATCGGCACGAGCACTTTTTCGATCAGAAGTCCGTTCGGACGACGTACCGAGCGCACCACGCTTCCGACAGGATCCGGAAGCTTCGCGACTTCGCGCATGCCCTCCGCCATACTGTGAATCCGTCCCTCGTCGAGCTTCAGACGATCCAGCATCACGTCCGAGATCCGTCCCTTTGCGGCTTCCATATCCAAAGCGTTGGCCGCCATAATGCTCTCCGATTCACTTTCAACATGATCCGCCATGCACAGAAGTGCTTTGTTCTTCGCGTCCGTATCCAGAATCGCAAGCGACGGTTTGACCTCCACAGCCTTCGTAAGCATTTCCTTAACTGTCATGTCCGTCTCCTTTTCTCAGGAACCGTGTCCCGATCGGTTTGCCGTCGATGATATCATAGAGCAGCTCCGGCTTCGCGCCATCCGAAATCACCATCTCCACTCCGCCTTCCGTCGCGATCTCCGCGGCCGTCAGCTTAGTCCGCATACCGCCCGTCCCGAGCCCGGAGCCGGCGTCTCCGCCAAGCGCCATGATCTCCGGCGTCAACTCCTCGATCACCGGAATGACCTTCGCGTCAGGATCTTTTCTCGGATCCGAGGAATACAGCCCCTCCACATCGCTCAGCAGAACCAGCAGATCCGCGTGAATCCCGGTCGCGACGATTGCGCTCAGCGTATCGTTATCGCCCACCGCGATCTCTTCTGTCGCCACCGTATCGTTCTCGTTAATGATCGGCAGCGCCTTGAGCTCCAGCAGACGGCTCAGCGTGTTCTCGAAATTCGTCCGCAGCTCGGGCTGCTTCATTTCCTCGCCGGTCACCAGAATTTGCGCGACAACGTGATTGTATTCCGAAAACTGCCGATCGTACAAGTACATCAGCTCACACTGTCCCACCGCGGCCGCAGCCTGTTTTGTCGGCATATCAGAAGGCCTTCCCGACAGGAAAAGCTTCCCGACGCCCATTCCGATCGCGCCGGACGAGACCAGTACGATCTCATGCCCCGCGTTTTTCAGGTCGCTCAGGACCTTGCACAGATGTTCAAACTGGAAGATATTCAGCTGTCCAGACTTATGGGTCAGCGTCGAAGTTCCGACTTTCACTACGATTCGCATAGTTGCCTCACTTTCCGAGACTGAGTGTCTTCTCGTAAGCCGCGATCACAGCCTCCATTACGCTGCTGCGGAAAGCGCCTTTCTCCAGAGCGCGCACGCCCTGAATCGTTGCTCCGCCCGGCGAGCAGACCGCGTCCTTGAGCGCGCCGGGATGCTCATCGCTTGCAAGCACAAGCGCTGCGGATCCCATGACCGCCTGTGCCGCGTACTGCATCGCTTTGGCCCGCGGCAGCCCACACGCGACACCGCCGTCCGCAAGCGCTTCAATAAACTGGCAGACCCACGCCGGCGTACATCCCGCGACTGTCCCAGCGATGTCCATGCATTTCTCCGCGATCTCATCAAATCTGCCCGCGGCCTCCATCAGTCCCAGGAAATCCTGCGTCTCCGCGTCCGTCACTCCGTCCCCCAGATACAGGATCATGCCCTGTCCGATTGCGGCCGGTGTATTCGGCATGATACGGATAATCGGGTAATCCGCTCCGGCAAGTCTCCGGATGTCCGCGACAGTCAGTCCCGCCGCCATGGACACCAGGATAAAACGGTCCTGACGCGCCGCAAGCACGTCGCGGATCTCGTCAAAAAGCGTAGGCATGATCTGCGGTTTCACCCCGAGGAAAATCATCCCGGCCTCTGCCGCGGCTTCCGTATTGGTCCCGTACCGAACGCCAAGCGTCACGGCGAGCTTTGCCGCCGTCGCCCCGCTACCGCTTGTCAGAATGATGTTCTTTGTCTTCTGCGCCGCCGCGCGGGCAAGCGCTCCGCCCATATTGCCGCATCCCAGAAAAGCAATCATAGTATCCGCCATTTTTACACCTCTTCTTTGAATTCCAGGAGCGACTGATCCGGATAGGAATACTCGCCCCTGTAGTTGGACGCGTTATAATTCGGGAATTTGACCGGATGATACTGCTGCAGCTTGGGATTGTCTTCCTGCGTATAGATATACATCTTATGATAATCCCAGACGATCAGTTCGTCCCGCTCGTCTCCCGTCAGATCCATTGCTTCCACACACATATCCGGATGTCCGTCATCCGGGAAGGCCACCGCGCGAATCCCGTCACCGTTGATCAGGCCGCCCTGCTCCGCGTTTGCGTTCGTCAGAATCAGCTCACTGCCGTTCCCGTCCCAGTTAACCGGCGCGAGGATGTTGCCGTTCATCGTATTCTCCATCTCCCAGATCTCGTTGCCGTCCGCGTCATAGAGATAAATCACGCTGGCATGTCCCCAGAAATTGGACACGACGATCTCGTAGCCGGGCCTCTCCGGACAGTAATTCGCGACCGAAACCCGCTGCGCGTGACCGATATAATCCCGCGCGACGATATTTCCGTGCATATCGCCGATGAAAAATCCCTGTGTTCCGGAGACGCAGGCGAAATATCCTGCTCCGTCCCCGCGGAACTTGCCCGCGACGATCTCATCGGTATGATCGTCCTGAATCGGATACGTCCACAGCTCCCTGCCCTGTGAATCCAGCAATGTATAACCGACCAGCAGCTCGTCTTTGCCGTCGCCGTTCACATCGACCGGCATCGGGCAATGGCCCGTATTCTTGGGGCTCCTGTATTTCCACATCAGATTCAGATCCGAATCCAGTGCGTATACACGGCAGTAACGGTCTTTGACAAGGATGTCCCCCGGCCTGTCCAGTCCGCGGAAATTGCAGATCCGGATGCCGTCCGGATTGATCCGGTCAAACGCGTAGATATTGTACGGAACGCCGATCAGAGCAGCGTCGTCATCGTCGGAAACCGGCATTTTCGCGCTCTTGCGGATCTCTCCGGTTCTGCCGTCCAGAATCTGAATCTCAAAATTGCGGCCGCAGATGACCTCGTCGATTCCGTCCCCATCGATATCATAAACCTGGAACGGCATATCCGCGGAAACCTTGCCGATCGTCCGCGAATTCTCCGAAGGTTCTCCGAGCTGCCAGAGGATGTTTCCGTCCAGATCGACCGCTGTCAGACAGCTGATGAAGCCATACGCGTCCCGATTGACACGCTTCTGAATCTGCGCGAAAACCGCGTACCACTTATCTCCGCCGGTCAGATGTCCGAACCGGACCTGTCGGCTCGTCCCGAAGTTCCGCAGATCGATCGTCTTCCAGAGCTTCATCTTCGGATGCTGCCGCATCACTTCTGCTTCCCGCGCGGCCGCTTCCTCTCTACTTGCCTCGATACGCGCGGCGTTTTCCGGATCCGTCCGCACTTCAAACTCTGCGAAACGTGTCGGACAGTCAGCCGTAATTCCGACACGGCCCTCCCGATCCGCCAGTTCTGTCGCGCATTCCAGGAGCTTCACACCGTCGACATTACAGCAGACAGTCCCGTCCCCGCACTCTGCCGAGAGCAGGTATTCCGTATCACAATCCTGCGCGAAAGGCGCCTCCGCGAGGACTTGCACCTCTTCTTTATGGCGATAGGCCAGACAGAGCCTGTAATCCGCTTCTCCGGCCTGGCCGGCAGCCGGACCGTCCTTCGGGCCCTCAAGAGAAAGAACCAGACAGTCGATACTGTCCCTCGCCGCGAAGATTATACCGGCCATTCCCTTGGTGGAAAGCCGCTGCAGGCGGACGGAGACAGCACAGTGCTTCCAGAACGGGCTGCCCGTCTCCAGCGTCGGAAACGTCCGGTGCGGACGGTTTTTCTCGATCCGCTGCGATTCCATAAAGTGCCTTCCCTGCCATTCCGTAATGATCCAGGAGGGTCCGGAACCGTTCCATGTATAATTGCAAACCGGATCATACCACGCTCCGTGGAATCCGGCTTCCGTTACGTAGTGATACTCGCCCGTCGCGGAATGATCTCTGTCATAGGGGAATTCCCCGATCGGGAATCCCTTGAAATCATCCCGGAACAATACCGTTTCGTTTGTTCTGTCCATGTCAATCCTCCGTTGATTTCCACTGCAGACGATGCAGCTGTCCGTATTCCTCCAGCTCCGTGAACACATTCTGCCGCAAAGCCTCATACAACACGATCGATACCGCGTTTGAAAGATTCAGCGAACGGTAATCCTGATACATCGGGATCCGGATGCAGTCCTTCTCATGATCGACCAGGATCTCCTCCGGGATTCCCGCCGTCTCCTTGCCGAACATCAGCCAGTCATCCGGTTTATAACGCACTTCCGTATAGATCTGATGCGCTTTTGTCGTAGCCATGTAAACGTGCGCTTCGGGATGCCTGCGTGTAAAATCCTCAAAACTGTCGTAATACTGCACGTCCAGATCCTTCCAGTAGTCGAGTCCTGCCCGCTTGAGCGATCTGTCATCGACGGAGAAACCAAGCGGCCGGATCAGGTGCAGCGTCGAATGTGTCGCGACACAGGTCCTTCCGATATTGCCCGTATTCCACGGGATCTCCGGTTCATGCAGAATGATATTCATCGTTAACTCCTCGCACAGCCATCGGTATTATCCGTTTTGAAAGCGCGGAACGGATTTCCTGACCGGCCCGCGCTTTACTTCATTATATAAAAACCCTTTCCGGAATTCAAGTCTTCGGAGGGCAAATCCAGCGGACAAATTCAATATTCAGAATATTTTTTGTATATTCTGCAAAATATTATCTCCTTTTGCGGAAAATGTGATATACTTTTCTTAAGGAAGCAGGCCCGCGTCACTGTATGTTACAGGGAGTCTACGCGGATTGCCTGTTACGAACGTATCTCAAATGCTGCAATTCAGAAGGAGGAACTATGTTTAAAAACCTGACCAAGCAGGAAAAGGCCTGGGT
>CACZPA010000254.1 GCA_902782895.1 uncultured Eubacteriales bacterium | reverse complement strand
TACGGCGCGGACGGAGGCCTCGATGACTTCCGAAATCTCCAGCAGCCCTTCATTCACGAGCTGCTCGATATCGATCATAAAGGGATTGCCCGCGAATGTCGAAAGGCTCTGATACGGGGAATTCCCGTATCCGGTCGGTCCGATCGGAAGGATCTGCCACAGGGTCTGCCCCGATTCATACAGGAAGTCGATGAACCGGAAGGCCTCTTTACCCAGCGTTCCGATCCCGAAACGGGACGGCAGAGACGTGATATGAAGCAGAATACCGCTTTGTCTGTTCATGGTGAAAACCTCTTTATCTTTATTAATGTCTTGGCGAAACAAGTACAAGCGCGCTGCGGCCGTGAATAGCGATCTCCGGTCCGTGTACGTAACGCAGCGGAGCGAGCCCTGCACGGGTACGGTCCGCGACGACAGTCCAGCGCTCCGGGAGCGGATGGTCATTCCATGACGTCAGTGTGATCACCTGATCTTTAGTGGACGCGTTTAACAGCACAGCGGCCATCTCCCACTCATCCTCATCGGTCCCGGGCACCGTGAAAGCAACGGTAAGCGCCTGCGAATCCGAGAAAACCATGTTGCGGACCGTCTCACAGGTCGCGTCATGGAAAGGACGGAATGCTTTGCGGATCAGGATCAGTCCCTGATAGTAAGCCGCAAGGGATCCGAAAATCCCGCAGCGCTTCCAGTCCAGCGCGTTTACGGAAGACGGCGAAGCATAGCTGTTGCCGTCGCCTTCTTTCGTGCGGGCGAACTCTTCTCCGGCCTGCAGGAAAGGAATTCCCTGCGCCAGCAGGATAATGGCGGCTGCCATACGGTTGGAATCGAGCGCGTCCGCGTCCGGCATCTGAAAAGCTTCCGGAGCGGTACCGTTCCCGTATACAAGCTTGTCCCAAAGGGTGAAATTATCATGCGCGGAGACGTACGAGATGGTCTGCGTGGGCTGACGGACCGTATTAAACGGCCCTGTCCAGCCCTTCAGGCTGTTCTGGATCTTCGACTCCAGGAACCAGGCTCCGTTGATAAAGCCTGTGCTGTACATATCAAATACGTTTCCTTTTACCGCGTCCCGGGTTTCGTCGTTGAAGATCGCAACACGGTCCGGGATCATGGCGATATGAGCCTTATCCGCCGGAACACTGCCCTTCCGCATCTGCGGCGGCTGCGCGGACCACGGTTCCCCATACATCAGGATCTGTCTGCCTCCGGGCAGGCTGTCCAGCATGGATCTCGCCTGTGTAATGGTCTCCGTATCCATCAGTCCCATCAGATCGAAGCGGAAACCGTCCACGTGGAATTCTTCCGCCCAGTACCGGAGAGAAGAAAGAATCAGATTGCGCGCCATGCTGCGTTCTGAAGCGATCTCGTTGCCGCAGCCGGATCCATTTGCCGGCGTGCCGTCTTTCCAGTAACGGTAATAATATCCCGGCATCAGCGTATCCAGCATAGAGCCCTGCAGGCGATAGGTGTGATTGTACACGACGTCCAGAATCACGCCGATTCCGGCCTTATGCAGGCTCTGAATCATCTGCCTGCACTCCTTAAGCCGCACGGCGCCATGATAGGGATCCGTCGCGTATGAGCCCTCCGGAATGAAATAATGGAGCGGATCATATCCCCAGTTATAGTTGTTCTCGGGGAAACGTTCATCCACCGTTTCGTAATCCAGAATCGGCAGCAGCTGTACATGCGTAACGCCGAGCTGTCTGAGATAGGACGTGCCTGTCGCAAGCTCCGGATGCTCCGGGACATGTGTATTCTCTTCGGTAAAAGCCAGATACTGTCCCTTGTGGATCATACCGGAATCCGGGCCCCAGGAAAAGTCCCTTACATGGACTTCCCAGATCACGGCTTCGGTAGGATTCTGCAGCAGCGGCCGTTTATCCTCTGCCCAGCCCTCCGGAATGCCTTCCTCCGGATTGAGCACCATCGAGCGCAGTCCGTTCACACCGCAGGCCTTCGCGTAAGGATCCGGGATCTCTTTATCCTGCCGGAAAGGCACCCGCACCCGATAGGTATAATAAACGTTCGCGTAATCTCCGGAAAGGGTCAGATTCCAGATACCTCGCGAAGTCTTCTGCATAGGGAATTCTCCAAGAGCCCGCGCGCCGGTTTCCTCATCGGATCCGGTCGCGTACAGGTTCAAGGTGATGCTTACGGCAAGGGGCGACCATACATTCCAGGTCGTATTCTCCTTACGGTAAGTGCTTCCCAGTTCATCTCCATCATACAGATACTGAAAATCAAACTCTTTTGTATCGTATTGCTTCGAAAGGGTCTGATCTGAAGATAGGTATCCGTAGTAATCCATACAGGCCTCCCTGTTGAGTATTTCCGTATTACAGCAGCGCTTTCCTCAGCTCGTCAGCGGATTTCGCGCTGAAATACGCCGGCGGGATGTCCAGTATGGTCTTGCAACCATGCGCGCCTTCCTGTGCCATTCTGTAGACGGCACGGGCGCAGCAGACCAGTACGGAAGAAGTGAACTCCGGATTGGAATCCAGTGTCAGCTTGTATTCGATCACATGACGGTTCGCAAGTCCTTCGCCGGTCTTGCCGGTACGAATCACGGAACCGCCATGCGGCAGACCGCTGTGATCACGCTTCAGCTCTTCTTCTGTAATGAAATTGACAGTCGTATCATATTCATCGAAATAATTGGGCATGGTTACGATCGCCTGACGGATCGCTTCCAGATCCGCGCCTTCTTCCGCTACGACAAAGCATTCTCTTGTGTGCTTCTGACGGGTCGTGAGGTCCGGATCCTGGCCGGCACGCACGGCTTCAAGCGCCGCGTCGACCGGAACCGTGTACTGACGGGCGTCCTTTACGCCGGGAATTCTGCGGATCGCGTCAGAATGCCCCTGACTGACGCCCTTGCCCCAGAAGGTATAGGTCTTGCCGTCCGGAAGAATCGCGTCCGCGAGAACACGGTTCAGCGAGAACATGCCCGGATCCCAACCGGCAGAAATAACAGCGGTATGACCGGAAGCAAGCGCCGCTTCATTAACGTCGCGGAAATGCTCCGGAATATGCGCGTGCGTATCGAAACTGTCGACAATATTGAAGGATTTCGCGTACTCCGGTCCCTGTACCGGCAGATCCGTCGCGCTTCCTCCGCAAAGGATCATAACATCGATCTTATCCGTATAAGAAAGCATCTCCGAGATCGGCGCGACAACAGCGCTCTCTGTAAGGATCTTTACGTTCTCGGGATTTCTTCTGGTGAAGACCGCGACAAGCTGCATATCCGGATTCTGCCGGACAGCCAGTTCTACTCCTCTGCCTAAATTGCCGTAACCGCAAATACCAAGTCTGATCATTCTGTCTCCTCCTCAATGTCATCAAATACGATCGGAATCTCTTTATGCAGCTGTTTGAGCAGCATTCCTGCCACCTCACGGATCTGCGGATGCGCGGCAGGGGCGGTTCTCAGCTTCAGAAAATGTCTCCACTCTCTGAGATTGGCCGTCATGACGATCTCTGTCTTCAGACTGTTGGGGAGGACATCTCTGGCCTGCTCCGGCTTCGCTCCCATAGCGATCAGATCGTTATAGGCCTTCTCGCAGGCAGCCATCGCGTCGAGCCAAAGCTTATACTCCGGCTGATCCTCTGTCCAGAAACATGGCTTGATAAAGGCGATGCCATGCTGATTTCCGTCAGGACTGTAATTGCAATAGCGGGAGCTCTCCTGGCTATAGGAAGCAATACGGTGTCTGACCATTTCGTGTGTAACACCGCGGTCGCAGATGAAACGGACCGTGATCTTCTCATGCTCCAGTACGGACTCATGTCCTCTCTTGAGCAGATTGCGGATGAATTTCTCCGCGGATCCTTCTGTAATCCTGCCTTCACTCTTGTAGCAAACACGGCCTGCAAGCTCGATCTTGCGGATGATCTCCTTTCCGTCGAGCTTATCCATGATTTCTACACTTGGTTCAATAATCCTCATGATATCTCCTTCCTTGTTTCTTATATCCAGGACCTGCCGGTCCGAGTTATCGTTGATCGATCAGACTATAAGGGCAAAGTCTGACGCCGCGGATTCCATACTCCTGTACGGCCGGATGCTCCGCGGTCCATCCGGAGCGCAGCTTATCATATCCGCGCTGGCGCATGCGGTTGGTCAAAGTTGTCGTAACCTCGATCTGAATGGTATTGTGTCCCGGAACCAGATACGCACTGATATCCATACAGCGGTCTCTGTGCGGCATCAGTCCGGCTTTCTGGCCGTTTACCATAACCTCAACCGTACCGCCGCCGTCTGAGGCAAGCGTCAGGACGGCACCAAGATTCCAATCCTCAGGCAGCTCGAAGCTGCAGGTATAACGGCCGATTCCGGAAACCTGATCCATGCGCGGCTCCGGCGTCAGCTTTGCAAGCTCCACGTCCGGCATGGGCAGATCCTTCCATGCTACAGGAACGGCGTTCTCCAGATGCAGCAAGGTTTTCTTTGTCTTATACCAGACTTCACGGGTCGTATGACCGAATTTGGTCTCCAGGTTTAGGACCTTTTCGCCTTCGTTCCAGTCCTCTATCTCGATATCCCAGCGGTCCAGAGAAATGGCTTCCGGCACATCCGCGACGGCTTCCGTCTCGGTACCGTCGGACCATTTTGTCGTATATTTCCCGCTGTGGAAAGCCTGGATCTTTATATTCTGTCCGTCTGTCAGCACAGCGTCCGCATCGGTAGAAACCGCGTGCAGTCCGGCCGGCTCGTTGAGATCCAGAAGGATCAGGCGCGCCTCACCGGGCTGCAGATTCAGATCCACGACCGTTCTGCCGGCCTCCGTACGGAACAGACTGATCCGGTTCACGGAACCAGTCCAGGGATCCAGCAGATAAGGAGTACCGATACCCTCCAGATTCAGAGCGAAATGAATCTGCTCGGCATCCTTCAGAACTTCAAACTTATAATCATATACAAACGTATACAGAATTTTATGCGCTCTGTCAAAGCGGGACGCTGTCAGGATCCGGTTATTCGGCTCGGAATACTCCACGCGCGGACGGATATTCAGCTTCCGAAGCAGTG
>CACZPA010000253.1 GCA_902782895.1 uncultured Eubacteriales bacterium | reverse complement strand
CTTTTGCTTTTGCAAGCAGGGCTGCAGCCGCTTCTGTCGTCATTCCCCGGTTCCAATACTCTTTCAGTATAGCATAACCAAGCTCATAAAAGCTACCGCCATTTATGCCGATATATCCGATTATTTTCGGATTCTGCCCGTTCTGCTTGAGACAGATCGCGTAATTATCGATCGCGCCTCGCGAGTATGCCTTAAAATAACTGTCCTCGAGCAGCTTCTTAGCCTCTTCCAACGAATGGACCGGATACATCGGAACATATTTCAATACATCTTCGTCACGGAAGATCCGGTAGAATTCGTCCAGATCTTCCTCTGTAAAATGCCGCAGCAGCAGTCTTTCCGTCTCAATCGACGGAGACTTGCACTGTGTTTTCTGATTATTGCACATCCTGATCTCCTGCCGTATAACTGAATCGTTTCACGTTTCTTGTCTATTATACACTATTTTCCCCGTTTATTCGATGGTAAATTCCGATTATTAAGGGATTGTAACATGAACTGCGTGCTCTATCAAAGACTCTGCTTCTGCAGAATCAGTCTTGCAGATTCCCGGAATTGGTGTATACTGGTAACAAAACCGCAGGTCGCGTCTTATCCGGTCCCGCCTGCTATCTGATGGAGGAAACGCCATGAATATGTCCATAGGCCGCCTGGAGCATGGGAAAAGGAACCTGATCACAGATGTTCCCGGTGTTAGGGTCGGTCACACTACCATAGACCGCGAAGATTGCCACACCGGCGTCACCGTAGTGATGCCGCTGTCCCCGAATCCCTTTACAGACAAGCTGACCGCTGCTTCCTGTGTCTTTAACGGTTTCGGCAAAACGCTGGGACTCGTCCAGGTGGACGAGCTGGGGACGCTGGAAACTCCCATCGCCCTGACGAATACCCTGAACGTCGGAAAAGTTCACGACGCCATGGTTTCCTATATGATTGATCTATGCCGTAAGGACGGCATAAAGCTGACCTCTGTCAATCCCGTCGTATGCGAATGTAATGACAGCCATATCAGTGATATCGCAAAACGGCCGATCGGCGAGGCGGAAGTCTTCGCCGCCATCGAATCCGCTTCGGAAGACTTCGCGCAAGGCGCGGTCGGTGCGGGCCGCGGCACCATCTGCTACGGGATGAAGGGCGGCATCGGCTCGTCCTCTCGTCTTATCAAGCTTGACGGTAAGACTTATACCATGGGCGTACTCGTCCAGAGCAATTACGGCGCGTCAGCAGATTTTCGCGACGCTGCGCTGCCGCCTGATCTTGCGGAATCCGACAAAGGAAGCATCATCCTGATCCTCGCGACCGACCTGCCGCTCTCCGCTCGTCAGCTGAAGCGTGTACTGCGGCGTACATCGGTCGGCATGGCTCGCTTGGGATCTTACATCGGCCACGGCAGCGGCGAGATCGCGGTTGGTTTTACAACAGCACAACTCCAGCCAACCGGCACCAGCTTCCTAACGCAGACAGTCCTGCGCGAGGAATATATGAATCTCCCCTTCCGCGCGGCTGGTGAATGCGCGGAGGAAGCGATCCTGCAGTCGATGTGGAACTCAGACGCGGAGACGGCCCTTGACGGCAGCCGGATCCCGTCCCTTAAAGAATATCTGAAGGAGAAACGATCATGAAAGAATTAGGTTATTATAACGGTAAAATCGGCGAATTAAATGAAATGACCGTCCCGATGAACGACCGTGCGAGCTGGTTCGGCGACGGTGTTTATGAGGCCGGTCTGTGCCGGAATTACAAAGTTTTCGCGATGGACGAGCACGTGGACCGCCTTTTCCGCAGTGCTTCCATGCTGGAGATTACCGTCCCCGCCTCAAAGGAGGAGCTGAAAGCCCTGCTGAATGACCTGATCCATAAGATGGACACCGGCGATCTGCTGGTCTACTATCAGGTAACCCGCGGCAGCGGCCCTCGCGCGCACGCTTTTCCGGACGGTCCGGCCAATCTCTGGGTCACGCTGCGGCCCAAAGCCATCAATCCGGATACCACGCCCGTCTCTCTTATCACGGCCGAGGACACACGTTTCTTCCATTGCAACATCAAGACGCTGAACCTGATCCCGTCTGTGATGGCGAACGAGCGGGCAAAACGCGCGGGCTGCTATGAGTGTGTGCTCTACCGGCCCGGCCGCCGCGTAACAGAATGCTCCCACAGCAATGTACATATCATCAAGGACGGTGTGTTCTATACTGCTCCTACCGACAATCTGATCCTTCCGGGCATCGCGCGTGCGCATCTGATCAAGGCCTGCAAAAAGCTGCAGATTCCGGTGAGCGAGACTCCTTTTACAGTAGAAGACCTGCTTGCCGCCGATGAAATCATCACCTCGAGCTCAACCGCACCATGCATCCGTGCCTGCCGGGTCGACGGACAGCCGGTCGGAATGAAGCGCGAAGATCTTTTCAACGCCCTGCACGAAGCCGTATTCCAGGAATTCTATGACGAAACCGCTGATTAATCCAGAGAAAGGACATGCATTATGAAACTGTTTATTTCCGCTGATATTGAGGGCACCACCGGTATTACCCTTTGGGACGAGACGGAGAACGGTCATCCGCGTTATGCGTATTTCCAGCAGCAGATGAGCAAGGAGGTCGCCGCGGCCTGTGAAGGCGCAATGGAAGCCGGCTGTGATGATATTCTGATCAAGGATGCGCACGACAGTGCCTGCAACCTGATCCCCAGCATGCTGCCCGAGGAGGTCCGCGTATTCCGCGGCTGGGGCAGCGACATCATGAGTATGATGGCCGGCCTGGAGCGCGGCTATGATGGGGTTTTCTTCACCGGGTATCATTCCGCCGCGGGCATGGACACCAATCCCCTCTCCCATACAATGAATACGCGCAACAATTACGTGAAAATCAACGGACTGATCGCGCCGGAGCTGATGATCAACAGCCTCACGGCCGCCTATCTGGGCGTCCCGGTCCGTCTTGTGACCGGAGATCAGGGACTCTGCGACTGGATGAAAGCCATCAATCCCAATATCGAAACCGTAGCGGTCAGCGAAGGCCGTGGCCGCGGATCGATCTCGATTCACCCGAATAAAGCGCTCTGCCTGATCCGTGAAGCCGCTGCCCGTGCCATGCGTAAAGACGCCGCAGACTGCATGTTTCCTCTGCCGGATCATTTTAAAGTCGAGATCTCTTTTAAGGACCACTATCGCGCCAAGAACGGCAGTTCTTATCCCGGTGTCCTTCAGACCGGTCCTGCTTCTGTGGAATACGAAGCTGACGACTGGTGGGATGTCCTGCGCATGCTGAATTTTGTATTGTAAGAGTCCTTATTGTGTCATAACTCTTAAGGTGTCAAAACTCTTTTTCGTTCCAAAGATCTGAATAGTTATTGTTTTTATCCTCATAGATCACTTTTGTCGGGAAACGCTTCTCAAAAGTACAGAGTATCTCTCTTTGTGTTCTGTCCATCAAATGCATTGCCGCGCGCACCAGTGCCTCCGGTACACCGTAATAGGCCTCCGCGACCGTCCCAGTGATCGCTGCGATTGTATCACTGTCGCCGCCGATAGAGATCGCGTTCCGGATCGCGTCCTCAAAATCCGTGGATTCGTAGAAGGCCTCGAGTGCCTGCGGCACGGATCCCTGACAGGTCTCATTGAATTCATATGTGTCCCGAATCTGATCCAGAGTGAAATCCACCTTATAATAATGCTCTTCGACATAGGCGCGGATCTCTTCCTTGCTCTTCCCGCTTCTGGCAAGAAAAGCGGCAACCGCAATGGCCTCTGCGCCTTTCAT
>CACZPA010000252.1 GCA_902782895.1 uncultured Eubacteriales bacterium | reverse complement strand
GCTGCTGCTTGCAAGGCCGCATCTTTTGCTGTGCATTCCTTACGGCCTGACGGATACAGAGCGCAGAGTACTGGCGGATGTCGCGATACAGGCAGGTTTCTCGGACAGCGGTACGCATCTTCTGGAGCAGCCTATCGCCACGGCGCTTGCCGCGGGTATGAATGTTACAGCTCCTGTCGGCAATATGGTTCTGGATGTCGGCGGCGGGCTGACCGAGGTCTCCATTGTCTCGATGGGCGGCGTTGTGATCAGCCGCTCCACACAGGTCGCGGGCAGCACGATGAACGATGACATCGTTAAATTCGTTCAGAGAGAATTCCGTCTGATGATCGGCGAGCAGACAGCGGAGCAGATCAAGATCCGCCTTGCCAACGCTTACTTTGATCCTTATGCCGAAGAGGAGAAGCTCGAGATCAAGGGCCGCGATCTGGAGACAGGCCTTCCGCGTATCGTGGAAATGACCAATTTCCAGGCGGGTATGGCGATCCGTGAATCGGTTGACACGATCGTCGCTGTCGTTCTGAGTACTCTGGAAAATACGCCTCCGGAGCTGGCTGCCGATATCAGCCAGAACGGTATGGTACTGGCAGGCGGCGGAGCGTTGCTTCGCGGTCTTGACCGTGTTCTGACCGAAAAAACCGATATTCCTGTCCGGCTGGCCCCGGATCCGATGTCCGCCGTTATCAGCGGCGCGGGGATCGTTCTGGACCATCCGAAGGAATACAAAGGCCTTCCGGTGCCTCTCCGCAGTATTTTGTAAGGAAAATCATCATGCCAAGAAATAAACGTCCTTTATATTCATCCCTGAGAGACCTCGTACGGGTCTCTCTCAGGGATCTGAAGCCCATACAGATCGAGCAGAAGCCGAATACGGTGCGGATGTCCGTTCGCACCCGTATTTTTGTTATTGTACTGATCTGTCTTGGCCTGATCCTGACAACCTTCCTCATCGGCAATTACCTGGCCCCGGCCGGTTCTTTCCTGAACCGGATCGCCTCTCCGATCCAGCGCGGCTTCTCTGCGATCGGAAATGCTGTATCCAGAAGCTCTGAGAGGAACCGTGATATCGACGCGCTGACAGAAGAGAACGCGGCTCTGCATCAGCAGCTGGAGGCTTTACAGTATGAGAACACCGTCCAGAAGGTTCAGCTGGAGAAGCTGACCGAACTGGAAGAATTATACGAACTCGATAACAATTATGCAGACTATCCGAAGACCGGCGCGGAGATCATCTCCGTCTCGCCGGGCAACTGGATGGATGCTTTCATGATCAATAAAGGCTCTTCCGAAGGCATGCAGGCCTATTATCCCGTGCTTTCCGGCGGAGGACTGCTTGGCTGTATCCGTACCGTGTCCTATCATCAGTCCGAGATCATGACCCTGCTTTCCTCTGACAGTTACATCTATGCCGAAATCCTGCGCAGCGGAGACCGCGTCGGCGTGTCCGGAGCGGAGGATCTGCAGCAGGAGAACCTCTGCAAGATCGAATTTGTCATGGACGAGACCGATATCGCGGTCGGAGACGAGGTCGTTACATCTTCACTCAGCACCGTCTATCCGCCCGGTATCCGCATCGGTATCATTACCCAGATCCGCGAGAAGGGCGACGGCGTTACCGGAATCGCGTACGTCGAGCCATACGCCAGAATACGGGATGCCAGCACGGTACTGATTATAACGGACAGCCTGCCGCTGCAGGAGGATTCCGAGCCATGAACCGCAAAGGACTGATACTGGGTATCCTCGCGTTTCTGATTATCTGCATGGAATCCAGCATTCTGCATCGTATTGAGATCTACGGGATCGTTCCGAATCTTTCCCTGTGTCTGGTCGTCAGCAGTGCGCTGCTACTAGGCAGCGGCACGGGCGGACGGCTTGGACTTTTCATCGGACTTGTACAGGATCTGATGTTCATGCGGATCATCGGATTCTTTACGCTTGTCTTTTTCCTGGTCGGATATATCGCCGGCATGTTCAAGAACCGCTTTGATCAGAACAATCTGCTGCTTTCCGTTATGATCACGGCTTTATTTGATTTTGCTTTCTGTCTGATCTGTTATCTGTTCCTGCACTATCTGCAGGGACGGATCCAGGTCTCTTTTTACCTGACCCGCAGGATACTGCCGGAGCTCGTCTATACGACGATCGCTTCGATCCCTGTCTATCTCCTGACCCGCTGGCTATGCTGGCTGTCCGACCGCAGAGAAGAGAAGAAGCGCCGTCTGGAGGAGAACGCCGCCATGCCGGCTGAAGCAGGAGGCGCAGATATCTGATGAGAGAACTGCTTCGCCGTATCCGTGAATTCTTTTCCAATCGAATCGTTATTCTCAGCGTTATTTTTGCCGTATTGCTCTTCCTGCTGTGGCGGCATCTGTTTATTATGCAGGTCGTCGACCAGGAGCATTACATTTCATCGGAACCCGACACCTATACCTCGACCATTACGACACAGGGGACACGGGGCGAGATCTATGACCGTTACGGCCGCATCCTCGCTGGAAATGTCTATACCTGGTCTTTATATTATGATTCTTCCGACACTCCGAAGGATCTGAACGGGCTTTGCCACCGTATTTCCACGCTTCTGGCCAAGTACTCCGTCACGACGGATCTGCCTTTCGCGATCGAATATGACGCGGTTCACGGCATCCGCTATACTTCAGAATATAAAAACAACGCTGCGCTGCGGATTCTTTTCCTCGCGGAGATCTACAGCAAATCCAGTATTGATCTGACGGCCGCGGAGAAGAGGACAGAAGCGCAGGAAGCTTTTGATTATATGCGGGATACGCTCTTTGAGATCCCCGCTGACGCGTATTCGACCGAAGAAATGCTCGAAATCATGCGGCTACGATATGCGATCTATATCAATCGCTTTACGACCGAGAATCTGATCCATGTCGCTTCGCGCCTGCCGGAGGAATTCCGTGTAACGATCCGCGAGCAGCAGCAGGATTATCCCGGATTCTCCTGCCAGACCGTTGAAAGCCGTTATTATCCGGAGGGAGAGGCTTTCTCGCACATTCTCGGATACATGGGCGGTATACCGGAGACGTCTCTGAAGGAATACCAGGAGCGCGGATACGGTGTGGATGACAGGATCGGCCGGGACGGACTGGAGGCTGTATATGAATCCAATCTGCGGGGCAGCCAGGGACGGATCGAAGTCACCTACAGCAGGCTGACGGACGAGGAGATCTCCCGTACCGTCAAGCAAGAGCCGACCATGGGCAATTCCGTCTATCTGACGCTGGATAAGGACATGCAGAACGCCGTATACAATATACTCCGTGAGAACGTGAAGACGCTTCTCATCGAGAAAATCACAGGCGTTTCCGGTGAGAACGGTTCCGAGTATTCCGCAGTCGATGTACTGGTATCCCTTGTCAACAACGGCGCTGTGCATCCGCAGGATATCTTCGATTCTCCTTCTCCCTATGCCGATTCCTTCCGTAAAGTCTATGACGCGAAAAGCTCAGCGATTCTCAATGAGCTGCGCGGAGCAGTCATGGATCCCTCCTATCTGATCGCCGATTACGACGACGAACTGATGGAGATCTATAATACCTGGATCGAAACCATGCGTGACGCGGAGGGCATTCTATCCTCCGATTACCGGAATTCCGGCATCTTCTATGAGCAGTACAAAGCAGGGCAGAAGAGCGCGCATGAGTTTCTGGAGTACTGTATTTACAGCAATTACGTCGATCTGGAGCAGCTTGGACTCGAGCACGAGATGGATATGAATGTCGTTTTCCCGGAGCTGATCAATCAGGAACTTGCATCCCTTGCGGAAAGCGAAAGCTATCAGCGCATCGTGAGCGGCTTCATCCTGCAGGACGGGCTCTATGGGACACGTGAGTTTTTGCTGCTTATGTATGACCTCGGGGAGCTGTCGAACGGGGACGGTTCCCGCACCCGGCTGGAGAACGGCGGTATCAATTCCGAAGAATGTCTGATCCTCAAGATCCAGTCCGACGAGCTTTCTCCTTCCGCGATCCATCTCGATCCATGCAGCGCCAGTACCGTCATTACGGATACCGATACGGGCGAAGTCCTTGCGATCGCCAGCTATCCTTCCTATGACAATAACCGCTTCACACAGGACGCGGATTACAATCAGGCGATGATGGAAGACGCTTCCTCTCCGCTGATTTTCCGTGCGCTGGAAGAGGACCGCGCTCCCGGTTCCACGTATAAGCTCTGCACTTCCATTACCGCTCTGGAATGCGGTGTCGTTACGGAAGGCGAGACGATCTACGATGATTATCGTTTTGAGTACGTACACAGCGCGGATAAGCCGACGTGTTTCCGTACCTGGAGCCACGGTGATATCAATATTGTAGAAGCGATCCAGGAATCCTGTAACTATTTCTTCTACACACTGGGCTACAGGCTCTGCGAGCCGGTTGAAGAGTATGATTACGAGGACGCGACCGGTCTGCGCAAGCTGGCTTCCTACGCGGTAGATCTCGGGCTCGCGACAAAGACAGGCATCGAGCTCTCCGAGGCGGAGCCGCATACATCCACACAGGACGCGATCCGTAGCGCGATCGGGCAGGGCACCAATTCCTTCACAACCGCCAATATCAACCGTTACACCTGTACGATCGCGAATAACGGAGACGTTATGAATCTCTATGTTGTAGACCGCATTCTTGACTACAAGGGCGATGTTGTAATGAAAACCGTTCCTGTAAAGGATCATGACGCGGATGTTTCTCTCTATACGTTTTCCGTTGTAAAGCAAGGCATGATACAGATGGCGCAGAATTATCCCAATCTGCAGGTCTTCATGAACGGTAGCGGGCTTACTGTTGCCGGCAAGACCGGTACGGCGCAGGAGTATAACGACCGGCCGGACCATGCTCTGTTTACAGGATATGTCGATGTTGACAACCCGGATATCACGATAACCGTCACGATTCCTTTCGGCGGCAACTCCGTCGCCGCGGTCCGCACCTTCGTTGATCTGACTCAGTATTATTATTCCATCGAGATCGCCGAAGCCAGCGTCATCGATGAGGCGGAGCTGGCCGCATTCGAATAAGGATTTCAAGACTTTGCGGAAAGGAGGATCTCTGTATGAAAAAAAGCTCTCAGATAGCCGCGCGTATTGATTTTCCGCTATTGATCGCGGTTATTGTTACGGTTTCTTTCGGCATTATCATGATCGGTTCGGCCGGCGGCAGAGAGATCTCTCTGGAGCATCTGAGTCTTGGCCCGATCATGCGCAAACAGCTGCTCGGTCTGATCGTCGGACTCGTAATCCTCCTGATCATCACATTCTTGAGCAAAGAGCTGCTGAATTTCCTGACGGTACCTGCCTATATCTTTATGATACTGCTTCTGGTCGCGGTTCTCGCGATCGGCGTCGGCAGCGGTACGGAAGGAGAGGAGGGCGTACGCCGGTGGATTCCGTTCTTCGGCGGATATACCTTGCAGCCGTCCGAATTTGCCAAATTCTTCCTGATCCTGGTTCTGGCCCGTTTCTGTGAAACACATAGCGAAAGGATCAATTATTTCCCGAATCTTATCCTGTACGCGATGATCGTCGGTGTTCCGCTGCTTCTGATCCTGCGGGAACCCGATCTGTCCACAACGATTGTCGTTTTCTCGATCGCGGCCGTCATCCTGTTTGCGAGCGGTCTGGACTGGAAATACATCGTTCTGGCCCTTGTGATCGGAGGAGCGGCAATCTACATTATCCTGTCCGACGCCTATAACCCGACAGGGCCCCGTATTCTGTCCGAATACCAGGCGACCCGTATCTGGGCTTTCTTTGAGCCGGAGAAATACGCGCAGAACTATGCTTATCAGACCTTAAAATCCCAATACGCCATCAGTTCCGGCGGACTGACCGGCGTCGGCCTCTCCAATTCAAGCGGAATGATTCCCGTACCGATGACGGATTTCATCTTCGGTATCCTCGGAGAGGAGCTTGGCTTTATCGGCTGCAGCATCTATTTTATGCTGCTTGCCTTTATCGTCTGGAGGATCCTGTATATCGGCCTGCACGCCAAAGATCTCTACGGCAAGCTGGTCTGCGCGGGCGTCGGCACCTGGATCGCGCTTCAGTCCGCTATTCATATCGGTGTAAATACCGCGATCCTGCCGAATACCGGTATTCCGCTGCCGTTCATGAGCTATGGAATGAGTTCGCTGCTTTCCTCCCTGATCGGCATAGGAATGGTCATGCAGGTCTATGCGTCCGCGAAAAGGCAGGATCTGATCTATCAGGTCTCTGACCGGGATACAGCGAGGTTTTCCTTATGAATATCGCATTGGCAGCCCATAATAACAAGAAATCGCTGATGCAGAATCTCTGCATCGCCTATCGGCCGATCCTCAAGGAGCATGTCCTGCACGGGACGGCGACAACTGCCCGTGCGATCGAAGAGGTGACAGATCTGACGATAAACCGTTATCTGCCCGGACCTCTCGGCGGCCTGTGTCAGATCGCCTCACAGATCATCTCCAACGAGCTCGATATGGTGATACTTTTCCATGAACCGGGAGATTTCGCGTTTAACGCTGAGTTCCTGAACATTATAAATCTGTGCGATCAGCAGAATATCCCGATCGCGACCAATCTCGCAGGCGCAGAGATTCTGCTGCTGGGCCTCAGTTCCGGCCTTCTGGACTGGCGGGACGTACACAAAAAGACACAAGGAGACACTGTATGAGAAGAG
>CACZPA010000251.1 GCA_902782895.1 uncultured Eubacteriales bacterium | reverse complement strand
CTGTCCAGAGGATACAGTATCGTCTATACTACGAACGGGGAGATGGTCAGCTCCACAGCTGACGTATCCCTGCAGGATCTGTATAAAATACGTCTGTCCGACGGTGAAATGCTGGCCCGTGCGGAAGGCGTACGCAAAAAGGAGAAAGTTTATGGCAGAGATGACGTTTGAACAGGCTTTTGCCAGACTTGAAGAGATTACCCGCCAGATGGAGGACGGCAGTCTGCCGCTTGCCAAGATCGCGGATCTGTATAAAGAAGGCGTCAAGCTTGGCGCGTTCTGCCGGAAGACTCTCGATCTGACCGAGAAGGAACTGCAGGTGCTTGGCGCCGGCGCGGGCGTGCCGGAGAAAGGTACATCCGATGCGCAGTCCTGACGTTTTTATCGCGAAATATAAACCGATCGTGGAGAAGGCTCTGGCCGAGGCGGTTTCCTATCGCGGTCCCTATGACGGCCGTGTATGGGAGGCCATGGAGTACAGTCTGCTCGCGGGAGGAAAGAGGCTGCGTCCGCTTCTCCTGCTGCTTTCCGCGTTTGCGGTGCGGGGTGGATATGAGAAAGAGATCCTGGATCAGGCGCTGCCTTTCGCCTGCGCGCTGGAGATGATCCATACCTATTCTCTGATCCATGATGATCTGCCGGCGATGGATAACGACGATCTGCGCCGCGGTAAGCCGACGAATCATGTGCTGTACGGCAGCGGCATCGCGACACTCGCGGGTGACGGCCTGCTGAATCTGGCTTTTGAGACTATGCTGGACGCCGTGATGGGGGATCCCGCACCCGGCAGGATTAAAGCTGCAGACGCGATCGCGCACGCGGCAGGACCGCACGGCATGATCGCGGGACAGACCGCGGATCTGCTGGCAGAGCAGAAGGACGAGATCACAGAAGAGCATATTCGTTTTATCGACAGAAATAAGACCGGGCAGCTGCTGTCGGTCCCGCTGACAGCCGGCTGTGATCTTGCGGGCGGAAGTCCGGAGACAAGAGAAACGCTGGAGAAGGCGGGCTTCCTGTTCGGCCGCGCTTTCCAGATCCAGGATGATATTCTGGATGTGACAGGCAGCGAGGAAGAGCTTGGGAAGACAATAGGACAGGACGCGGCTAACGGCAAAGCGACGTTTTTCTCCATCTATGGGCTGGAGGAATCGCGCAGACAGGTCCGGGAGCTTTCCGGGCAGGCCGCGGAGCTTGTGGGGACGATCCCCGGCGGGCCGGCAGAACTCCTCAAGGAGTGGATTCTCCGGCTGATCAACAGAAACAGATAAAGCAGGTGAAGTAATGTACCCTTTACTCGATACGATCCACAGTCCGGAGGATCTGCGCAGATTGTCAGATCCGGAGACGATAAAGCTTGCGGAGGAGATCCGCGGCTTTCTTGTGGACAACGTATCGCAGACCGGAGGACATCTGAGCGCGAACCTGGGAGCAGTGGAGCTGACACTCGCACTGCACAGATGCTTTCATACACCGGAAGACAAAATCGTTTTTGACGTAGGACACCAGTCCTATACACATAAAATCCTGACCGGGAGGAAAGAACGCTTTTCCACGCTGCGGCAGGAAGGGGGCCTCAGCGGGTTCCCAAAATCCGAAGAAAGCGTACACGACGCGTTTAATACGGGACACGCTTCCACCTCGATCTCAGCGGCGCTTGGTCTTGCCGAAGCGCGGGATATCGCGGGGGAGGACCATTACGTTGTAGCGGTGATCGGCGACGGCGCGCTGACAGGCGGTCTTTGCTATGAAGCAATGAACCAGGCAGGGCGCATGAAGACACAGCTTCTTGTGGTCCTGAATGATAATCAGATGTCGATCGGACCGAATGTCGGGGCTCTCGCGAGAGCGCTCGGACGGATGCGTACACGGCGCAGCTATCTGAAGATAAAGCAGGCGATGCATCTGTTTCTGGATCATGATGACGCGCAGAGCTTTCTGACGCGCAGGATCCGCAGGATGAAGCAGAGGATCAAGTATTTTCTGCTGATGGGACCGCTTTTTGAAGAGCTTGGGTTTACCTACCTGGGACCGATCGACGGGAATGATCTGCGGGAGACCGAGGAGGCGCTGCGGCAGGCCAAGAATATCGAAGGTCCTGTCCTCCTGCATGTAAAAACTGTTAAAGGAAAAGGTTATAAACCGGCGGAGAAAGACGCGGCCGGATTCCATGGGGTCGGCCGGTTCGACCCGCATAAAGGCCGTTCCGGACTTCCCTGCGGGGAGTGGGCGGCAAGCGCGGGAGAAGAGATTACGCGGATGGCGGAGCGCGATCCAAAGATTGTGGCGATTACGGCCGCAATGCCGCAGGGCACCGGCCTGGAGCCTTTTGCCGACAGATTTTCCGAGAGAATGTATGATGTCGGGATCGCGGAGGAGCACGCGGTGACTTTTTCCGCGGGATTGGCAAAAGGCGGCGCGCATCCGTGGTTCTTTGTCTATTCAAGCTTTCTGCAGAGAGCGTATGATGAGATTCTGCATGACGTCTGTCTGCAGCATCTTCCGGTACATTTGATGCTGGACCATGCCGGAATCGTCGGTAATGATGGAGAAACGCATCAGGGTGTTTTTGATATCGCTTTTCTTGGCAGTATACCCGGGATGCTGGAAGCAGCACCGTCCGGTAAAGAAGAATTGCGGCTGCTGATGCACTATATGGCAGACGTTAATGGACCGACAGCTCTGCGCTATCCGAAGGGAGATTTCGCGGGAGATGCAGCCGTGGATGTACATCCGCCCATTGTATGCGGGGAAGGCTATCTGGCGAAAGAGCCGGCCGGAGCGAAGTATCTGATCCTTTCCTTGGGACCGTGTTTGGCGGATGCCTGTAAGGCGGCACAGATCCTGGAGCAGGAAGGCATTCCCACGGCGGTGGCGGATGCCCGATTCTGCACAGGGCTTTCCGCAGGCTGGTATCGCGAGATCGCAAAGCGGTACGGCCGAATCCTGACGGTGGAAGACGGTGTGCATACGGATGGATACGGTGTGCGGGTACGGGATCTGCTGGCGGAGCAGTACGCGGCAGGCCGGAAAGACGGACAGGAGGAAGCTGCGCAGGTCCGTATTCTCGCGCTTCCGGACAGGTATATAGAGCAGGGAAACCGAGCGGATCTTCTGCGCAAATATGGTATCAGCGCGGACGGAATCGTCCGGATGATCAGACAGTGGGACGCGGAGAAGCATGGAACAGAAAAAGATTAAAGAAAGACTGGACATCCGGCTGGTATCGGACGGTCTCGCGCCTTCCAGAGAGAAGGCTAAAGCCTTCATTATGGCGGGAGAAGTCTACGTGGACGGTGTCCGGGAGGATAAAGCAGGGACGATGATCGCTGCGGATGCCGCGGTCGAGGTGCGGGGCAAAGCTCTGCCGTATGTCAGCCGGGGCGGACTGAAGCTGGCCAAGGCGGTTGAAGCATTCGGCCTGGATCTGACCGGCTGTGTGTGCATAGACGCCGGCGCGTCCACGGGCGGTTTTACAGACTGCATGCTGCAGAATGGCGCGGATAAGGTTTACGCGGTGGATGTGGGCTATGGACAGCTCGCATGGAAGCTGCGGGAGGACCCGAGAGTCGTCGTCCTGGAGAAGACAAACGTACGCTTCCTGAATGAGGAGATCATTCCGGAGCTGTGTGATTTTGCCTCCGCGGATCTTTCCTTTATTTCCTTGAATAAGGTGCTGCCGGCGATCTGGAGCCGCATGAAGCCGGAAGGCCGCATGGTCTGTTTGGTAAAGCCGCAGTTTGAGGCCGGCCGTGAGAAGGTCGGCAAGAAGGGCGTCGTGCGGGATCCGGAGGTGCACCGTGAGGTGCTGCGCGCAATTACGGCCTGGGCCGGCGCCAATGAGCTGACAGTCCGTGGATTGACGTATTCACCGGTCCGCGGGCCGGAGGGCAATATCGAGTATCTACTGTATATGGACAAAAGCGGACAGGGACTTGCGGATTCTCTTGAGGATCTGATCGGAAAGGTGGTGCAGGAATCGCATGAAACCCTCTGAATTTGCCATTTTCGTTAATTCGTCCAAAGATCCGGACGGCAGGGAGACGCGTTCGATCGTGCAGTTCCTGGAGCAGCATGGATGCAGAGCAGGTCTGCTGCCGGATCCCGACGGGATCAGAGCGGAGGACGCTTTTAAGGGCATTCCCCAGATCACACGCGAACAGGCAGAGAAAGCAGACATGGCGATTGTCCTCGGCGGAGACGGTACGATCCTCTCCGGAGCCAGATATCTGCACGGCAGCAAAGTGCCGCTTTTCGGGATCAATCTGGGGCATCTGGGCTTCATTACCGCCTGTGAGAAGGACAATTGTCTGGACAGACTCGGAGAAGTCCTGGAAGGCCGTTTTACGGTGGAATCGCGTGTTATGATCCGGGGACAGATCCGTTCGGCCCACAGCAACGCGGATATTCCTTACTGCGGACTGAACGATATTACGATTACACGCGGGAACTGGCTGCGGATGCTGCAGATCGAAGTCCGGATCAACGGCACATTGATGGATGTGCTCCAGGCGGACGGAATGATTATCGCGACACCGACAGGCAGTACAGGTTATACGCTCGCGGCCGGCGGGCCGATCATCGTACCGGACGCGCAGGCGCTTGTGCTGACGCCTATCTGCCCTAAGACCTTGACGATGCCTTCGATCGTGATGTCCGGACAGGATAAGGTCAGCTTCCGGATCCTTTTTGACGGATCGGAGCTGGAACAGCCGGAATTCCGGCTTGTCGTCGATGGGCAGGAGGAACTTCCCGTTCAGCCCGGCGACATTGTGGAGGCAGAGATGGAAGCGGACGCGGTCAGACTCGTACAGCTGGAAGACGCGGACTATTACGATACGCTCCGCAGGAAAATGTTTCGTGAGGATGTTTGAGGCATGGACCTCTTCAAATAAACACTTATAAAGGAGGAACTGAGATGAAAGCAGACCGTCAGGCCAAGATCTTGTCCTTGGTCGAGGAATGTTCCATCGAGACGCAGGAAGAACTTGCACAGAAACTTGTGGAGTCCGGATTTAAGGTAACACAGGCAACGGTATCCAGGGATATCCGGGAACTGCGTCTGACAAAAGTTACAAAAGCGGACGGACACCAGTATTATGAGGTTCTTTCGCCGCAGGATCCCATGTATTATCAGAGATTTGTCCGTGTTCTGCAGGAAGGCTATACGACCTCGGAACCCGCGGGCAATATACTGGTCATCAAAACCGTTATCGGAATGGCCATGGCTGTCGCCACAGCGCTTGACAACCTCGAATTTCCCGAAATTGTCGGCTGTGTGGCCGGAGATGACACAATTTTTGCCGCAGTGCGGACAGAAGCGGACTGCCGCAGACTGCATGAGAAGATCCGCGAGACGATCGAAGGATAAAGGAGTCCGATGCTTACACATTTACGGGTGCAGAATTTTGCGCTGATCGAAGATGTGGAATTTGATCTGGAAGAAGGACTGAATGTGCTTTCCGGAGAAACAGGCGCAGGCAAGAGTCTGATTCTCGGAGCTGTCAATCTCGCTTTGGGCGGACGGGTATCGCGGGAGCTGACCGTCGACCCGGAGCGGCCGGTCCAGGTGGACCTGCTTTTTGACGTGGGAGAGCCTCGCGCGAGGAAAGCATTGGTCCAGGCCGGTCTGCTGCCCGATGATTCCCGGGAATTGCTGCTTTCCCGCAGGGTACTGCCTAACGGCAGATCCGTGAACCGGATGAATGACCAGATTGTGACGGCAGCCTGTATGCAGCAGGCTGCTGCGATTTTGATTGATGTGCACGGGCAGCATGAGCATCAGTCGCTGCTGGATTCCAGGCGGCACATTGATCTGCTGGACCGTTTTGATGAACGGACAGGGGCATGTCTTGAGAAGATCGGACATCTTCTTTCCGAAAAGAACACACTGGAATCCGAACGTCAAAAATGGCTGGATCAGGCCGGAGATAAGGACAGAATCCTTTCTCTGATGCAGTATGAGGCGCAGGAGATCGATGAGGCGCATCTGAAAGCAGGTGAAGAGGAGGAGCTGAAAGCAGCGGCCCGCAAGGCAAGATCTGCCGTTCAGATTCAGAAGGCCTGTGCGGCGGCCTATCAGGCGCTTTCCGGTGATGACGGTTATGACAACAGCGGTACCGGTTTGCTGGAGCTTGCGCTGAAAGAGCTGCAACAGATCGAGAACCTGGATACGCAGCAGCTTTCACCATTGATCGCGACGCTGTCGGAAGCCATCAGCCTTGCGGAGCAGACGGCTTCGGATATCCGGCGTTACGGAGAGGACACCGAGACGGATCCGGAGACCTTGACAGAGCTTGAATCGAGACTGGATCTCTGGGAGAGGCTGAAGCGTAAATACGGATCGTCTTATGAGAAGATCATGGCCTACCGGGAGGAGCTTACGGAATCCATCCGGAAGATCGGGAATATTAATGATACGCTGGACGAGATCGAGAAGAAACTGAACGCGGTATGTAAGAAGCTTGACGCTGAAGCGGATGTGTTGACAGCGCTTCGGACAAAGGCTGCCGCGGAAGTTGCGAAGGCAGTCACGGACAATCTGAAGACACTGCAGTTCCAGGATCCGGAGTTTTCCGTTTCCATTACGCCTCGGGACGAAGTTGGCTCCAAAGGCCGGGATCAGATCCGGTTTATGATCCGTACGAATGTCGGGGACAGTCTACGGCCGCTTGACAAGATTGCCTCCGGTGGTGAAATCTCGAGAATCATGCTGGCGATCAAGACGGTGCTCGCGGACCGTGACGATATTCCGACCCTGATCTTTGATGAGATCGATACCGGAATCAGCGGACGGACGGCGCAGCGCGTCGCGGAAAAGCTTTCGCTGATCGGGCGTTTCCATCAGATCATCTGTGTTACCCATTCTCCGCAGATCGCGGCGATGGCCGATGTGCATTTCTGCATCGAAAAGACGGTGCGGGACGGTCATGCGGTGACGGATGTCCGTGAGCTTGCGGCGGAAGAGAGCGTAGCCGAGCTTGCCAGAATGCTGGGAGGAGCGGAGCTGACGGATCTTGCCGTCGCGAACGCCAGAGACATGAAAGAGCAGGCTTCCGCCTGGAAGCGGAAAATTTGAAAAAAGGCTTGCATTATCTGAGCTTTTGCGGTATAATATAGCCAATTCCTGAGGTGCACGATAGCCTATGTATTTGAACCTACACCTTTTTAACGGGAGTTTCAAATGCTAGCCCACGATGCCGGGCCCTAAGCTAATTCCTGGAGACAGGCAAGGGAGGGCAGACTGGTTACTGCGAACACCCACCTGGCATAATTGCTAGGGATCAAATTACAGGCGTCGACATCTCGGGATATCGGATGGGCGAGTGGCTCAGCTGGGAGAGCGCCGCGTTCGCATCGCGGAGGTCGAGGGTTCGAATCCCTTCCCGTCCACTATTCTTGGTACCGTCGGTCGTGAATGACCGGCGGTGTTTTTATGTGCTTTGTCCAATATAGCAAAACCGCACGAAACGGATTCGCGCGGTTTTATGAAGGTTATTTCTTATGAGCTTAAACTCTGCCGGAAGCTGCGATGCTGTCCTGTGCCGCCTCCGTTGAACGCATCAGATCCGCGAGGGTAATGCTGTCCAGATATTCGCTGATTCTGCGGTCCAGTTCTTCCCACATTGGCAGTGTACGGCAGTTCGCGGCACGGCTGCAGGGCAGAGCATCATTCTGCAGACAGGCCACAGGAGCGATGTCGTTCTCTGTCAGGCGAAGAATCTCACCGACCGTGTATTCGGAGGGATCGCGGGACAAACGGTAGCCGCCGCCCTTGCCGTGAATTCCCTCCACAAGATGATGAGAGACAAGGATGGGCAGGATCTTTTCCAGATATTTCAGCGAAATCTCCTGCCGGGCAGCAACGTCCTTCATGGCAATGTATTCGCCATGACTGTTCTCCGCGATATCGATCAGGACCCGCAGAGCATAACGGCCTCTTGTTGAAGAAACCATGGACGGAATCAGTCCGCGAAGAGCGGAGTGGACAGATAGCGGTCCCCCGTATCCGGCAGCAGGACAACGATGGTCTTGCCTTTGTTCTCGGGTCTCTTTGCAAGCTCAATAGCGGCATAAGCAGCTGCGCCGGAGGAAATACCGACCAGAACGCCTTCCTGCTTGCCGATGCGTTTGCCGACCGCGAAAGCATCTTCGTTGCTAACGGCGATGATTTCGTCATAGACAGAAGTGTTCAGCACATCGGGGACAAATCCCGCGCCGATACCCTGAATCTTGTGCGCGCCGGGCTTGCCGGTGGAAAGAACAGCGGAAGCAGCGGGCTCGACAGCGACGACCTTAACATTTGGGTTCTTGCTCTTGAGATACTCGCCGACGCCTGTAATGGTGCCGCCGGTACCGACTCCCGCAACAAAGATATCCACCTCGCCGTCTGTGTCTTCCCAGATCTCGGGGCCGGTGGTGCTTCTGTGCACGGCAGGATTGGCCGGATTTACAAACTGTCCCGGAATGAAGCTGTTCGGAATCTGCTCGGCAAGCTCATTAGCCTTTGCGATCGCGCCTTTCATACCTGCCGCCCCGTCGGAAAGAACCAGCTCCGCGCCGTAAGCCTTCATCAGCTGACGGCGTTCAACGCTCATGGTCTCCGGCATGGTGATAATGATGCGATAGCCCCGTGCCGCCGCGACTGAAGCAAGGCCGATACCGGTATTGCCGGATGTGGGCTCGATAATCACAGAATCCGGCTTCAGAAGTCCCTTAGCCTCGGCATCATCGATCATGGCTTTCGCGATACGGTCCTTTACGGATCCGGCCGGATTAAAATACTCCAGCTTGGCCAGAAGTGTCGCTTCGAGATTTTCGCTCTTTTCTATATGCGAAAGCTCAAGCAGAGGGGTGTTTCCGATTAACTGATCTGCGCTTTTGTAAATCTTTTTCATGTTTGTCTCTCCCTTTCTTATAATATACCTACCAAAGTAGTGGGTAAATTATAACATCATACGGATGCCTTGTCAAGCATAAAGATATATGATTTATGATATTTGATAAACAATAAGCTGTAAAATGTCGGACTCTGCCGATTCGGATGTTGTTTTTGCGTAAATCGTCTGTTATACTGGTCTTGGATTCATAAACAATAAAATAACAAGTGACATGGGAGGAAGAATACACGATATGGCAGAGAATAAGGATTCGATCATGAAAGGGGAACGCGTTACGCAGAATATCTGGCGTTGTCCGGACGGTATTTATCGCTGGACGTATGAGTTTGATATGCTCCGCAATCCGGAAATTCTGTTTACAGTCTGGAAAGTTCTGGGTATTGCTTTTGGAGTAGTTTATCTTTTCATGCTGATACTCAATTTGTTTGAGCGAAACATCAAATCCGGGAGTGATTTGTGGCAGATGTCCAAAGGATTCGTGATCCTGATCGGTGTCTTTCTGGTGATCAGCATCATCGCCTATCTGATCGTTGCCGCGATATACGGCGGGAAATATCAGGTGCTTTTTGAGATGACGGATCAGTCAGTGACGCATATTCAGATGCCGAGACAGTTCAAGAAGGTGGAAGCGATCAGCTGGCTGACAATGCTGGCGGGTGCTTTGGCGGGAAAACCGGCCGTCGCCGGTTTGGGGCTGAATATCGCCGCGAAAAGCTCCAGCACCTCTGTTTTCAAGGATGTCGAGATCGTAAAGGTCCGCCGTAAACGGAACACGATCCATGTGAACTACAAGTTCGATAAGAATCAGGTCTATGCCGAGGACGCGGATTTTGATTTCGTGGAGAAATTCATCACGGAACGCTGTGTGAAGGCGAAAATCAAATAAGCGCCCGCGGAAATAAAACTAAAAGGGCCCGTGAATCTCTTGTTCACGGGCTCATGTTTTTGCACAGAATTACTGTACGATGCCAAACACTTTAATCGCGGTCAGACTGAAGATCTGTGTGAGCTCGTCGTCCGTCAGTCCGAGGGAGAGGACCGTATCGATCTCGCTCTGCGGTGTCCACATCGGATAATCTGTCCCGAACATAATGTGATCCGCACCGTATTCACGGATGATCCGGACAGCGGCTTCTTTGGAAAGATAAGGCAGAGAAGAGGAACAGTCCACGTAGAAATTTGGAATCCCCTTGTAGACCTTGACCGCGTCCTCCCAGATCGACCAACCGCCAAAATGCGCGCCGATAAAGGTCAGATCCGGATATTTCTCCAACAGAGGCAGAATCCGGTTCGGATTGGACATATCATAACGGCGGTCACCCGTATGCAGCAGCACCGGGAGCCCGGCTTTCTCGCATTCCGTGTAAATCGCGAGATATCCGGGATCATCTGCCGCGAATCCCTGAATATCCGGGTGCATTTTTACACCATGGAGACCCAGCTCCAGCAGGTTCGCCACATCACCGGGGATATCCTCGCTGCGGGGATGAAGTGTCCCGAGTCCTGTCAGCAGATCCGGATGGGCGGCAACGGAATCTGCGATAAAACGGTTGATGCTGCGGACCTGATGCGGTGTTGTCGCGACGGACTGTACTACGAATCCGTCAATCCCGGCAGCGGTTCCTTCCGTGATCAGACCCTTTACAGTCCCGTCACCGGTGGAGTGCTCGCCGTAGAAATCATCCGTTCCCTTGACCGCGCGTGAGGCGATTTTGTCGGGAAAAATATGACAATGCGCGTCGTAAGCTTTGAATTTACCGAGAATCATCAGGCAGTCACCACTTTCGCGGCCTTCTGCAGACCGAGCTTCTCGATGGCGTTCTCGCGCATCTTGTATTTCTGGATTTTGCCGGCAGCGTTCATCGGGAAACTGTCGACGAATTCCACATAGCGGGGCACCTTATGCCGCGCCATATGTGCGTTGACATAAGCTTTCATCTCGTCCTCGGTCATCGTCTCGCCTTCCTTCAGGATGACGCAGGCCATGATCTCCTCGCCGTACTGTTCGCTCGGCACGCCGATAACCTGTACATCACTGACCTTCGGATGCGTGTAGATGAATTCTTCGATCTCCTTGGGATAGATATTCTCACCGCCGCGGATAATCATATCCTTCAGACGTCCCGTGATGCGGTAGTAACCGTCCGGCGTGCGGGCCGCAAGATCGCCGGTATGCAGCCACCCATCCTTATCGATCGCGGCTGCGGTAGCCTTCGGCATCTTGTAATAGCCTTTCATGATATTGTATCCACGGGCGACAAATTCGCCGGTCACTTCATCCGGGCATTCCTCGCCGGTCTCCGGATCGACGATCTTGCATTCGACCTCAGGCAGGGCCTTTCCGACGGTGTTGACACGTTTCTCGATCGAATCGTTGATCGAACTCATCGTGCAGCCGGGGGACGCTTCGGTCTGTCCATAGGTAATGACGATCTCACTCATGTGCATTTTATTGACAACGTCCTGCATGACAGCGACCGGGCAGGGGCTTCCTGCCATGATACCGGTCCGCATATAGGAGAAATCGGTCTTTTCAAAGTCCGGATTCTCCAGCATGGAGATGAACATTGTCGGAACGCCGTGGAAAGCCGTGATGTGCTCAGAATTGATGCAGGCAAGCGCCGGCTTGGGCGAGAAATAGGGCAGCGGATAGAGTGTCGCGCCGTGCGTCATGGATGCGGTCATCGCGAGCACCATGCCGAAGCAGTGGAACATCGGAACCTGGATCATCATGCGGTCCGCGGTCGAAAGCTCCATGCAGTCGCCGATGCATTTGCCGTTGTTGACGACATTGTAATGTGTCAGCATAACGCCCTTGGGGAAGCCGGTCGTACCGGAGGTGTACTGCATATTGCAGACATCGTCTTTGTCGACGGCCGCGGCCATAGCCTCCACCTGTGCCGGAGAAACCGTCTTGCCGCGCTCGAGCGCTTCGTTCCAGGTCATGCAGCCTTTCTGACGTAAGCCGACCGTAATGATGTTGCGCAGGAACGGAAGCCGTTTGCTGTGCAGCGGTGAACCGGACGGTGTATTCTCAAGCTCGGGACAGAGCTCAGCCATAATCTCTGAATAATGCGCGTCACGGAATCCTTCTACCATGACAAGCGTATGCGTATCCGACTGGTGGAGCAGATACTCCGCCTCGTGGATCTTATAGGCGGTATTCATCGTAACCAGGACCGCGCCGATCTTGGTAGTAGCCCAGAACGTAATATACCATTGCGGCAGATTGGTCGCCCAGATCGCGACGTGCGAGCCGGCTTTTACGCCGAGCGCGATCAGGCTGCGCGCGAACGCGTCAACGTCGTCGCGGAATTCGCTGTAAGTACGTGTATAGTCCAGCGTCGTATACTTGAACGCGTACTGATCGGGGAATTCTTCCACCATGCGGTCCAGAACCTGTGGGAAAGTCTCTTCGATCAGCAGGTCTTTTTTCCAGACATAACGTCCGGTATGAGCGCGGTTGTAGTAGAGGGAAGAAGCCGCGCGGGAAGTGTCCCCGTACTGACTGAGCACGCTGACAAAATGCGAGAAAATAATCTCCATGTCGTCGAGCTCCGGCATCCAGGCGGGATCCCACTCCAGCGAGAAGAATCCGTCGTAGTTCAGAGAACGGAGAGCCGCCATCATTTCGGTAATCGGCATTTCTCCCTCGCCGATCAGGCAGAAACGGGTCGGATT
>CACZPA010000250.1 GCA_902782895.1 uncultured Eubacteriales bacterium | reverse complement strand
GTCAAACGTATATCCGCCGTGGCCCATGCCGACAAGCGGCGAAGTCGCGATAAAAGGTCTGTGCAGATCCATCTCGTAGGTCAGCCGATTCAGCAGGCGCAGGGCCAGAGACTGATCCGTCATGAGCGACCAGTTGTTGTACAGCTCATTGCCGCCGCACCACAGCACAACGGACGGATGCCGGCGCAGCTGCCGGATGATCGATCGCGCTTCCTGCTCCAGGACCTTCAGATACTCTGGCGTCCCGACATAATTGTTGCAGGCAAGCGGGAACTCCACCCAGAGCATGATGCCAAGGCGGTCACACGCATCGTAAAAAGCTTCTTTATTAATACCGGAGCCGCCCCAGCAGCGGAAAATATTCATATGCGCGTCCTTCGCGAGACGGACATACGGCTCATAATCTTCAGCCCGGATCGTGCCGGTGAAAATCTCCGGATTGACCCAGTTGCTGCCTTTCGCGAAGATCTTCCGGCCATTCAGGACCAGCTGTGCCGGCGCGTCACAGCGAGATTTAGGGAAGGTCTCCTGGCTCAGCCAGCTGCCCTCCGTCATGTCGAGCCGGGAGCTCTGGACACCGAAGGTCCCGGATTTCTCACAGTCGGCTGACCGCGCGCTCCAACGATAAAGATAGGGCTCCCCCTGCTCATTGCACCACCACAGATGCGGATTCCGGATCTCAATGACCTGTTCTGTCCCCGGCTGCTGTGTCCACTCTGCGATTAACTGTCTCTCCGCGTCCTGTATCGTGATCGCCACAGCTTCATCGCAATCCGCTTCAAACCAGACCTTGACCGTGCCGCAGTCCTTGCTGAGCTCCCAGAACGGCTCACAGTCGCGGATATAGCCGGTTCCGCGCGTCTCAAGATATGTATCGTTCCAGATACCGGAAACCAGCAGACGCGGATGCCAGTCCCAACCATAGCTGACCGGCGGCTTCGCGCACTGATCCGCCTGGTTGCGGTCGTCCGGCGCTCCCGCGCGCTTCGGATGCGGCTCAATGTGGACCTGCAGATAATGCGATCCGTCGCCGGCCGCCTCTCCCCGGCCAAGGATCTCCGTCAGATTGATCTCAACAGGCGTGAACATGCCCTCCTGAGCGACAATCTCCCGCCCGTCCACGAGTATCTCAAATTTGTAATCAATTCCTTTTGTAATGAAGAAAAGCGCCTGTCCCTCCGGTACACATAGCGCTTCCGCCGGGATCTCCGTCTCATAATCCCAGGCATAATCCTCGGTCACGCGGAATTTCTCCGCGTTCATGCCGTATGAATGATCGCCGAAGCCCATCGCCTCGCCGTAATCCTTCTGGACATTACCGGGCACCTGCGCCGGGAACCATTCCTGCACCTTGCCGTCTATGACTGCTCTTGCTCTCCACTGCAGCTCTGTGATCATTGCCATACCTCCGCAAATCATATTCTACTGTTGATCTTCATTATCCGCTGGTTGCCATTCGTTACTATACCACATTCTGATTCTTTTCGCAATGAAGTTGAAAGAATCCCTCTTTTGCGATATAATCAGCTTGACACACATTAGGTCGTGAGTACAGTATACACATTTACCGGCAAAAAATGTCTCCTAAAAAGCGACATTTTTCAGAAAAAAGCTGTTATACTGTTCACCATGAATCACATCAGCATCAGGAGGTTCACATTATGGATCAGAATATCATCGACCGTACCGCCAGAACGGAATGGTTCCGCAAGGACCGTTTCGGTATGTTCATTCACTGGGGCCTGTACTCCATCCCCGCCCGCGGCGAATGGGTCCGCAGCACAGAGAGGATATCCGTTGAGGACTATGAGCCGTTCTTCAAGGAATTCAACCCGGTGGATTATGACCCGAAGGAATGGGCCCGGATCGCAAAGAATGCCGGCATGAAATACGCTGTACTGACCACGAAGCATCATGACGGTTTCTGCCTTTTTGACAGCAAGCTGACGGACTATAAGTCCACCAACACGCCATGCGGCCGGGATCTGGTCCGCGAATATGTGGACGCTTTCCGTGAAGCCGGGCTGAAGATCGGCTTCTACTATTCTTTGCTTGACTGGCATCATCCGGATTATCCGCACTACGGCGACCGCAACCATCCGATGCGCGAGAATCCCGCCTACAGCAACGAAAACCGCGATTTCAGCCGCTATGTCGAATACCTGCACGGTCAGGTCCGCGAGCTGCTGACGAATTACGGCAAGATCGACATCATCTGGTTCGATTTCTCCTATGAGGAAATGCGCGGCGAGAAATGGCACGCGGCAGAGCTTGTCCGCATGGCGCGAGAGCTGCAGCCCGGCATCATCATCGACAACCGTCTGGAAGGAAGCGGTGAACAGTCCGGCACGATCCTGACGGCGCATCCTTCCGATTACGCGGGCGATTTTGCGTGTCCGGAGCAGATGATCCCGCCGGAAGGCGTC